>CAZKON010000018.1:8522-17753 GCA_964554415.1 Candidatus Woesearchaeota archaeon
CTTCCAGATACGCTTTCCTTTCTTTTTCCGGAAATTTCTCTATTGAATAGCGAAGAGCAGTGCGAGAAGATATATAAACGGATTTGCTCTTGAGTAACTTGAGATGAAACATATTGCTTATACAGACCATTTGAAAGAGAGATTGAGGATTAGAAACTTTCCCAAGGAGTATCCTCTCGAGATTTACCGAAACCCTGAGCAGATATTTTTCGATACTACTGAAAAAACAAACATCGCAATAAAAAAGCTTAAATATAACAATAAAGTAAGAAATCTTATGATAGCTTATGAAGAAAAAAACGGAACGGTTGAAATTATCACGATTCATCCTATTTCGGATGAGAAAATCGTAAATAGAATTATGAGCGGAAGATGGAGCAAACATGAATAAAAAATACTCATATGACAAGATATCTGATTCTCTTTTTATCTATGTGAAAGAAGGAGAGGAAGAAAGCTTTGAAGAAATTATGCCCGGCATTAATATTGAGCTGAATGAAGATGGAGAGATTATTGGTATTGAAATATTAAAAGCTTCTCGATTTGCGAATGCAACTGGAAAAGAAGTAGTACGACAGATGTAGATCTGGGTAATCTTTTAGATATTGGATTTCAAATACGCTTTCCTTTCTATTTTTTTATACTTGGCTTTGGCGATTTGCTGTGCTATTCTCTTTCTCACATTGAAGGCATTTGCCCACTTCGCATATGCCTGCCATCCTTGAAAACTCTCGGCAAGATGCGGATAGGACAATTCACTCTTTTCAAATCCTGCTATTTTACGTAGAATTTTTCTGATACTTCTTTTTCTTAGAAGTTTGTAGTAGTAATAATTTCTGAAACCAACAAAATCAACGCCTTTTGATAAGGAGATGAGGCGCGACTTTTGAGGGTGAAGTTGAATCTTTAATCTTTCTTGAAGAAAAGTGTTTATCTGTTCCTTCCATTCTTCGAGTTGTTCTTTTGAAGAATGTAAGATAACGAAATCATCAACGTATCGAATATAGTACTTTGCTTTTAGAACGTGTTTCACAAAGTTGTCAAGTTCGTTGAGATAGACATTTGCGAAAAATTGTGACGTGAGATTGCCGAGAGGCATGCCTTTTCGTGGCTCAAGCCACGAAGTTAATCTCTCTCTCTCTTCATTCCAGAGTTCGTACTATTATTGTTGATAATCTGTTGAATAAGCCAGAGCGCTTTTTTATCGGCAATCTTTTTTTTAAGAATTGAAGACAAAACTTCATGATTTACTTCATCAAAATAATGTTTGATATCTGCTTTCAAGCAGAAAGCTTCTCTTGTGAAATTATGTGTTACTTTTCTTCTGAATATCTCAAATCTTTTGAGAGCAAAGAGAGTGCCTTTACCTTTTCTATTTGCGTATGAATCATAAATAAAAATCTTCTCAAAAATCGGCTCAAGCACGTTACAAATGGCGTGATGAACAATTCTGTCCCGAAAATCTGATTTGCTAATCTTGCGTGTTTTCGGGTCTCTCAGAATGAAAGTTATCAAGGGTTTTGGGTCATAATTCTGTGAAAGCAATTCTTCTCTCAACTCAATTAAGTTTACTTCCAAGTCTTTTTCAAATTCAATTACGTACTCTTTCTTTGTTTTTTCCTTGCGCGCTTTTTGCCAAGCAAGAAAGAGATTCTCATAAGAAATAATTTTTGAATAGAGATTTTTGTAGGTTTTCATATTATCCTAGCTGGCTGAGCCATTCGACCATTATCGTTGGAGTTGCGGTTGTTCCAGTTGGCATTCCAGTTGCCATTGCTGTTGCGGTTCAACCTCTGAACGCTACATAGCCCGTTAATCGATTACCACTGGCGCTTCAAGGTTCATTGTTTACTTGTTGTTGCGCCTGAATTTTATAGCTTATTTTAAGCCTTAATTAAGAGGCGTGTGGCCCAGCCATCATTTATGGCTAGGACAATTAGTAGAGAGAAAGGATTTTTATATTTAACCCTGAAGTGTTTTAGAAAATAAATCTAAGTCCGCTCTTCTTTGAGAAGTAAGTGCTTCTCTTTCAGCAGTTAATCTGACAATCTGTTCATCAAATTCTCTTGATTTTTTATCATATGTTAGGGCTAATTCTTTTTCTTTAAGTGCAGTTAAATTTTTTGCGCTGGCTACGCCAGAAACAAAATCCACCCGACCACCACCGAAGGAGCCGCGGCCGCCCCAGCCGGCAAACCAGCCGCCATCGCCGTCGCGGCCCAACCTCTGAACGCTATTCTTTCCTAATGAATTAGGATTAAAATGAGTCTGCAAGAAAGTTTGTGCTGCATCTCCACTCAAGACTTCTTTTTCTAAGTCTATACCTGCATCATCACCGAGAAAATAAACTTCAAATCCATTATCTGATTTTCTATGTCCAAAGGGACGATATGAGGGAACAACGAGAGGTAATTGCCAACCTCTTCTCTGTACTTCTGCAATTGGTTGTTTGCTCAAATCTTGCTTAGACTTATTAAGAATAAAAAGACCATATTCTCTATAGACTCCATTGCTTAATGCTCCTGATTTCTCTAAATGTTTTCCTTCAAACAAACTAGGCAACCCCAAACCCATTTCCCGTAAAATTGAATTGTAAATCACATTCAAATCAAAGCTTGAGCCATGAATTCCATCCTTTTCAGCTTCTCTGTAGCATACACTAACCTGAAACCAAGGATGCTGAGGATAATCTTTAGCGATTATTGCCTCTGCTTGGTCATACACCTGCCTTGCTAATTTCTCACCCATTGGCTGTATAAATCCAGAATATTCTTGTTCAGAAACAGGTCTGACGCTTTTAGGGAGAGCTAAAACTCTCACTCCCTCTTGCAGTTGTGCTTCTTTTGCCATCTTTTCTTAGATAATTAGGAGTATTTAAATCTTTCTATTAGTTACTACTTAAAAGTTAAATCCTTCCTTCCAGATACGCTTTCCTTTCTTTTTCCGGAAATTTCTCTATTGAATAGCGAAGCATTGTGCGAGGCATTGTTTTGTAATGCTTTGCGAGGAAAGATTTCAGAACATTGACATCTTTTTTCCCGACCTCTCGTAGCATCCAGCCGACTGCTTTGTGAATTAAATCGTGCTTGTCTTTTAAGAGAAGCTCGGCAATGTGGAGAGTTTCATCGAATCTATTGTTTTTGATGAAATAATACGTGGAAACAATGGCGATGCGGCGCTCCCAGAGGTTGTTTGATTCAGCGAGTGCGATAAGACGAGCGATGAGCTGTGGATTTTTCTTGCCTTCATTGAAGATGAAACGGCCGACAATGTTTGGAGCGCTCAAATCCACTAAATCCCAGTTGTTCACTGCTTGTGTGTTTGCGAGATAAAAATCGAAGAGCTCTTTTCGCCTTTCAGGATTTTTTTCGAATTGATGCACAAGAATCAGGAGCGCTGAAAGGCGCTCTTCATGAATAGATGAATGAAGAATGAGCGTGAGTTCTTTGAGTGGAAGAGAAGAGAATTTCTCGGCAATCTCGCGGGTTTGCGGAACAGTCAAACCGAGAAAAATGTCGCCTTCTGCGTATTCGCCCTTGCCGCTCTTGAAGAATCTTTGTAAAAATGTAGCTTTTTCTTTATTCTCTATCTGGCGAAGTGCTTGTTGAAGAGGATGCATAGGAAAATGAGAATTAAAGAGTCTATAAATCTATTTCTTCAGAGCCATACGCTGCGGATGTGTGGCTTTCTCGAACTTTGTAATGTGCTTCTGTGCTTTTGCCGCTTTATCTGATTCCTGTAGGCTCTGCTCGGCAACTGCTTTTTCTTTCTCTTTCTCTTCTACTTTTGCTTCTTCGGTTTTCGCCTCGCCAGCTGCTGGCGTTTCTGTCTTTGTTTCAGGAGCAGAAGCTTTCTTCTCTGCTTTTTGGTGGCGTCTTGCGTGCTTGAGTTGCAGGAACTTAACATGCTGCGGTGTTTCGACAAACGTGACATGAACAACATTTCCATCTTTACGTGCCCTGACCTTAACCTTTGCAGGCGGGTTCGCTCTTCCTCTGAACCATAATTCATTGTTGAAATATACATTGAGCTTGACTTTATCTATTTCTCTGTCTGCGACTTTCATGTGTTTTGCTATGAACTGCTTAATAGTCTTAATTGCCCTGCTTGTACGATTATATTGTTGTACGTTCAACCAGTGCCTTCTAAGAGGTATTACATATTCTCGTTCGAGTGTTTTTGTTTCTGCCATTTTTTTATCCCAGGTGTTTATTTGGTGTGCGTCTTGGTCTGAGCTTTAGCTTTGTGCGTCGCCAGTGCCTGCGCACTGCAGTTAATTGAGATGGATGCACGCGCTTGCCTTTACCAAACTTGCGTATGACTGACCAAAATGGCGCCCATTTTGTCTGGCGCGTATAAACTCCGAGAGTTACTTTTTTCTGATATTCTGCTTTCATGCTGCCACTTTCTCAAGAAATTGTTTTCCTTTGAGTGTCAGTTGTCTTCCTGCGCGCTTGTCTTTAACTTTCTCTACAAGACCTGCTGTTTCTGCCTGCTGTAAAATTAAACGGATTATTTTCCCACTGCTCTTTCTAAAATGGTCTGGGGCCATGCCATTATTTTTTCTGCCGCCATATCTTGAGCGCAGACGTCCGACACCGACTATACCTCTGACATATAACTGATGTAGAATTCCTGCAGAACGCTTGTACCAAAATTCAGGCTCATGAATAGGTCTTATTTTGTGCGAACCGCTCTTGACAAAGTCCACCCATTCTGGCTTTTTGAATTCTCCTATATCCTTGAGTGCTTCTGCTAACTTAGCATTATACTTGCCCGGCTCGATAGATTGTAATTCTGCCATAATCGTACGTGGGAGTAAGTGCAAGAGTGCCCTTATAAATCTTACTTTTGACTCTTAAAAACCAATGAGCGCTTTCTAAGAGCGATTGTAAAACCGATTATGCGATATTCGCAATGAGAAGAGAGATTTTTTGTCAGCTTTTCTGCCATCTGATGAATTGAATCCCTATTTCTTCGAGATGATGGGAGCGCACTGATGCGAATATGTTTATGATGTTCCAGCAGATTATTGAGCTGTTCTATTAATGCAGGATTTATTCCTGCTTTGCCAATCTGAAACGTCACTACGCCTCTGCTCATATAAGACAGAGCTTACTGCCGCCGGCAGGCAAAGCAGCAAGGACCTCTTCTTGAGAAAGTGACTGGCTGAATTCAAGCTCGAATTTAGGCACTAAATCTCGCTTGTCAAGCGTACCTGGGCAAATAAATGCGATTGGCTCTTTCTTTTGCGCAGATGCTGGTGGGACTGCGCGAAGAACACCTTGCTGGCGAACCAATGCGAGCTTAAGAGGAACATTAACCTTTTCTATACGAGTCTGGACTCCCCATGTTCCAGGTTTCATCTTTTTATCTTTATATAATTGTGATGAAAGAAATATGTCGACAGCTATACTCTTTTTCTTATTGCGCCAAGCACGACTAAAGCAGCCAGTAAATATAGCACATTCTTTGCGGTCATCCTTAGTAACATTTTTTATATTGGTCAGAATGACACAAAACGGGCTGCCTGGCTCTGTTGTATGCATAACCACATGCTCATCGCTGCTTGCAGTAATCTGATGCAATAGTTCATCATTCTGCGCGGCTGTCTTACCGCCAATAACAAGCTTACCTGTTGATGTATAGAACCATCTGTATTTTCTATATTCTTTAGTTAATAAATCCATATCTATGAGAATTTACGATGGTTTTTAAGGATTGTGCAACAGGCAATTATTCCAAAAACAACCAAGAATCAGCAGGCAGCAGAACGAACGAAACCTATGCGGCTGATTTCGAAATCGAGATCCTGCGTTGAGATTAACTCGTTATTGCGATAGACTTTAAGCTGCAACTGTATGTTCCCCTCTGGTGCATTGCTAGGAATGACAAGACGCACTGGCTTTTTAGAGTCGAAGTCGCCTGGAGCAATCTGACCTTCCCAGGCAGATTTTGTGGTTACCCATTTCTGCGCAGTTTCCTTTGAGATTGAAGAAGATGTAGAGCCAACACCTGCAACCTCTATCTTGTACTGCGCTTTTTCAGTTGCCCTGATTGAACAGTGAACAATATTTGTCTCTCCTGGAATCATCTTGACTGCATCTCCTGAACCCACGCAGGCAACTTCTCCTTCTGTCGAATCAAATAGCTTATCAAGTTCTCCACGGACCTTGCTATTTACCTCCCCTGTAAGACCAAGAGCACCGCACATCACGCTTCTCGTAACAACCATACCCATAATAAGCATAGTAACTCCCAAGACAAGAATAACAACTGTACCAACCGATAACTCGAGAGCTGCTCTTTTTTGTTTGAACGTCATCCAAGACCACCAACTACTTCCGGAAACATGAAAACCAAGATAATGCCCAAGATGCTTAGCAATATTGCTATAATGCTAAGTACAATCCCCGCGGTAGACCATCGAGAAGAAAATGATTGTCTCTGCACAAGAGCGAAAATTAGCGCAGGTATGCTTAAGACTATGCCTAAGAAAGGGGAGAGGAGCGCTAGTACAATGCTGACTATACCAAGCGTTACGCTAGTTGTACCTGAACTATTGTTATGAGCAAGGGATGATACTGAAGATTTTTGCAGCTGCGCTTCTGCACGCTCTTTTTTCATAGCAGAGAGAGAGCGACAGCTTTTATAAACTTGTCGAATAGTCAGAAACTGCTGAAACCGGAAAATTCCTGAAAGCGGTAAACAAGTACCTTAAACTTTGATGTATCTTTATAAGCTACAAAGTCTAGAGTATAATCTCCATCATCATTCTCCCAAATGCGGAAAAAATAAGAATCAATCCTGGAAACAAGGTCGCTTGTAGTTACAGAAGTGATACGGATAACACTCTCAAGGTTAAGGTCGTTTAAGTTCCTACGTGTATAGTTTGCTGAGCCTCCATATATAATAGTCTTATCTTTTTTGTGCAAGATTATTAATTTAGTATGGAATTGCTCTCCATGTGTGTTATACCAACGTATATGTGCGCCCGCCTTTGTCAGCTCCAGACCGACTTGCCTGTTTGGAATACCATTCTTCTCCCGAGAGAACGCATCTTTATTTGGATCAAGAATTATACGAAGATTAACTCCTCTGGCAGAGGCTTTCTTAAGTGATTTAACAACATCACGGTCAGAGAGATAAAACATTGCCAAGTCAATACTTTCTCCTGCGGTCATCTTACCTATATCCTTAAGCAACGCCAGTTTAATCTTGCCTTCAGTCAATAGCTGTGCGGTAAATTGTTCTTCTTCCAGACTCCTAGTTTCATTCTTAAAATCTGGTAAGATGATTGTTGGGAATTGTGCGCCTGAAAGACTTGCTACTGCTTCTTCGCTTGCAAGTACATCCCGCCAGATTTTTCTTTTTACAACAAATGCAATGTTCGAATGAAAACTGCTTGCCTCATGAGGGTTCGCAGAAGTCACCAGTGTTATCAATGAACTATTACTATCTGCCACCAAGACTTTCCGATGGTTTGCCTTTGTGTTTAATAGTTTGAGGAATGCACGAATAGTAACGTTGTGATTCTGGTTGCCCAGCGGGTGTTTCAGCGAGCCAACCCCTTTTGTACCGAACCAACTTATATATGTACGCCAGAATCCTGAATAGAAAGGATTTGAATCTCTCAGAGGAGTCGTATCAGTAACGATGACTGAAATGTTCACTGCTTCCAGTTCCATTATTTCATCTGAACTATAACTTCCATAAAAATTATTTATTTCATCAGTAATGAAGATAATTGTCATGTTTGGATAGCTCTGCTTTTTTGCAATTAACTTATTCTTGAGTGATTTTGTTATTGGAATGAGAGAGTCGTTACCAACATAATCGTCATTGAAAAGAAAAGCATCAATTAAGATTATGCGTTTTGCACTGTCAATAAGTTCGAATATACTAGGGAAAATCTCCTGCTCAACTTTTTTGCTTCCAGAAGCGTTGTGATACGTCAAATCGTAAAGAAATTCCAAGTCCTCTCCGGAGAGATTGTGAATTTCTCCTTTAAAACTAATCCCTGAAGGAAGAGGCTTAAGAATATTATATATTCCTACGAGTGCTGCGATGAAGACGAGTATTGCAAATATAAATGCTACAGAACGCCAGTACTTTCTCTTTTTTTTCTTTTCTTTCATCGGAATCTTTCTTCAAACGAGATTATACTACTTATAACTTCTTCCTTCTCATAATCCATAAGTAGAACATGATTAGAACGCGACAGCCAGAGCAGCTCCTTTTCCTTGCTTTGAACAGTACTATATATTTCATTCGCTCCTGAAGGTGAGGCTACGCTGTCAGTGCGCGCATGCGCAATAAATATCGGCTCTGTAATTTCAGATAGTCTGTTCCGTGTTTCTCTTATGAATGATAGAGAAGTTCTAAGCGGGGCATAAGGAAGATTCCAATATGCAATATGCTTTTGCAAACCAGAAGGATTGTTGATGTTCGCAATCTTTGTTTTTTTGTCATATCTGTAAATCTGTGAAAAGAGGCGAAGGCGCAGTTCAAAAGGAAGTATCTTGTACCATGAAAAAGATTTAGTAATAAATGGATTGACAAGATATATGTTCTTAAGATAATAATCTTCGGCAAGCCGAAGAGCAAGCACTGCGCCAAGAGAAGAGCCAACAACATTCAAAGAGCCACATAATCTCAATCCCTTCTCTAGTTCTGCCTCAACTTGTGGATACCAACTATCAAGATTTTTGTTCTCAAGTCTGCTCGGGAGCTCACCGTGTCCGTGAAGACGGATTCCCACTATTGTGTCGCCGAAATTTTCGTAAATTTTATCCGCGAGCCCGCGCATTTCTGCAGGCGAAGCAGCATAGCTGTGAATTAAGAGCCAGCATGTATCTTTTTTGCCTGCATAAGTAAATTCCTCGCTGCCTGTGATTAGCTCTCCTGTCCGAGGCCATGCATCAATATCGCGAGCGTCAATTTTTGAAGATTGAAACATACCTGTTGACTGATAGAGCTGATAGAAGATTGTCAATATTAAAATAAAGAGGCATGCGAGAAGTAATGCTTTAAAAATTTTTCTATTTTTCAGAAGAATATTCATTTTTTTATATAGAGAATCTACTATATAAAGAGATTGCTAAATGCGAATTAAAATCATACTATGGGGGGTATAACTTGAAAATCTATTTATATCGAGGGAAATAAGTTTTCGGAGTTTTTCACTCGATACATCAAGGATTTACTAATCCTTGAGTGCTTTCAGGAACT
>CAZKON010000019.1:0-8440 GCA_964554415.1 Candidatus Woesearchaeota archaeon
AGATTCAATTGCCAGAATCTTGATGTAGCGAAGGCTTAGGAAATCTCTTTATTTTTGAGCATGTGGTTGCCGAGAAATCAGGCGAAGAAGACCGATTATTATCAAGTAAATTCCTATAGCAATTGCAAGAATGTCGGGCCAAATGATGATAATTATACCGACGATAATTGAAAGTATCGGGATGAGATCGAGGTATTTGGCTTGTTTTTTAGGCATGTTTTAATGAGCAAAGTAGTCTATAAATATTTTGCGGTGTGGAAAAGAGACAAACGAGTGTTTAAACAACAGGTGTTGGACACTCTTGCACATATGTTTAGCGGAATTCAACACCTATGATTCTGTGATTTTTGAGAGATCATAGAAAAAATAAGCTGTTTAAACAGCAGATAAGGTGTTTTTGGTTGTTTAAACAGCCTTAATTTATTATCTATAGGGTGTTTAACCATTTCTCTTCTGTCTTTTTGTGTGTTTAAAAGTATACTTGGGAGGTTTGTTTTAGTCTTGTTTTTAGGCTCTAAAAACGTAAGATTTAAATATTTAAGCTGTTGATTAGATTGTATGTTTGGATGGCTTTTTGGTAAAAAGGAAAAAACTTCTACTCTAGAAATTAAAGATAGCTTTATGGCAGTAAAAAGAGATATGGATACTGTTGGAAAATGGATTAAACACCTTGACGGTCAAGATAAACAGCTGTTTGAAACATTAAATAGAATTAAACATGAATTATCGACGGTTAAAGAAGAGTTGTGGCGTCTGCGCGAGTCCCTTGAAATTACAAATCAAACACCTGAAACTAAACAGCTGTTTGAAAAAACAGCTGTTGAGAACAAACAAACAGCTGTTTTAGATGTTGTAAATCCTGTTCAAACAGCTGTTCAAACAGCTAGTTTTTATGATTTTTTTAAAAATCTTTCTTCGCAAGAAAGATTGATTCTTTTTACGATTATGAACAGCGATATGAAACTTAGTTATGAGGATCTGGCATTGTTACTAGGAAAAGAGAAATCTACCATAAGGGGACAAGTGAATGCCATCAAACAGAAAAAAGAGGGATTGATTGAGGAAATAAGTGAGAAAAATGGGAAAAAGAGAGTATATGTACCTGAAGAAATCAGGGAAAAACTCGCAAAATATGCAAAAGTGAGAGTTGGAAAGAAGAGAAAAGTTCGTACTAGCTTAATTTCTGAGGAGTTAGTATGAAAAAGTTCCTCGGAAAAGTGAAAAGTGAGAGTTGTAACAAGATGATTTTCGTAAGAAGATGAGAATTCGAGCAGTAATGGGCTGTTTTGAGTCTTTTTTACTTGCGGAACAAAAAAGTGAGAAAAAAAGGACAAATATGAGGGACCGTTGCAGAACAATGGTTTTGAGAGTGAGAGTTTATAGTTGAAACATCAAGAATTACGTTTGCGCAATCCCCCTGCTTTGTTTGCGGGTAAGCAAACGTAATTCTTGAGCGCTTCAGGGATTTACAATCCCTGACAGTGCTCAAGGACAGAAGTCCTTGACATGCTCAAGAACCATACTTGCCGACACGCCATACACTTTAGTGTATGGTTCTTGACAGATATAAAGTGAGTTATTTAACCGAACTCTAAAGAGAGAGTTATTCTGAAAAGATAGAGTCGTGGGAAGAAGAAAAGAGATAGCAAGAGCTTTTTGTGATAGTTATTCGGTCAGCGGTATAAGTTAAATTTCTCTAAGTGTGAGAATTGCTCGCAGAGAGGCAATCTTCTTTAATTCTATAGGAATTGAGAGGATTACTTTTTTATTATCTTGTTTTATCTTAATCAATGGTATGCCTTTTTTTGTGATTTTCAAAATATAATCACGAATAGAGCTTTCGGAGAGCTTGAGACGTTCGGCGACGATAGAGTAATCTACGGTGATTCCTTCTTCTTCGAGCTGATAGATTGTCGCATATACCAGCATTTCCTGAACAGTTAATGACTTAAACTGTCTTCGGAGTTCATGTTTAAAGTTATCGAGAGAATCTAATATTTCAGATACTTGCCTAATCTTAGTAGGGAGGGGTGTAATTCCAGGCGCTTCTGGGTGGAATTGTTGGTTTGAAAAGGTGTGTTGGTTTGTTTGTCTGTCTGTCTGTCTGTCTGTTGGAACCCCTTCATTTCCAGTGGAAATATCATTATTTTGGCTTTTTATGGCTTTTAGAGGCAATATATCTGTTGGATTGTTGGAATGTGTTGGACTGAAAGATTTGTTTGTTGGCGACTGGACCGTGTGTGCTGGAACGTTTGTTGGTTTGTCTGTCTGTCTTAAAGTTCGCTTTAATTCTTCAAGCTGCTCTGTTAGATAAACAATATAGGAACGTAATTCTTCAATATCTTGTTTAGCTCGTGTGAATGCCTCTTTTATTTTTGTGTCATCCATAATTGATAAAAAGAAGGAGAAGATTATAAGGATTTATATTGTGCGCTGATGTTTTTTATAAATCTCGTAGACTTCGTTGGAAAGGCGCCAACGCCTGCGTGCTTTGTAGTCTTTGCCTGTGGCGTTTTTTGTGATTCCGACGACGAGCTTTTTGCTTTGAAGTTCCAGTAGAAGGGAAAGGGTAAACTCCTCGTCACGGGCTAATTCTCGAGAGATGGAAACTGTAAAGGCGTTGGCTGGGGCAATTGTAAACAGATGATGAAGGATTTGCTCAGCTATTTTGTCTTTTTTTTGTTGGGAAAGGCGAGGCATGGAAGATTGAAGAAAGGAGAATATTTAAAGGTAGGGGGATGTTTTAAAGGGAATGGGATGGAAAGAGTGGCCGGCGTGGTTGAAGGGAGGAATTATCTTAGCAGTAATTCATCTATTTGTTTTTGCTATCTTGGTTTATCCTGCTTATCTAAGGAACAAAAATGTGCCTGCACAATATGAACCTTGGCCTGTGACAATGATTATGACAATACCTGACTTTCCAGTTTTTGTTTTGTTGTATAGCAAATTTGCTTACAATTTATTTGGAGAAGCTTTAGAGGGGTTTGCAACAATCTGGATTATTATCTTTGGTACGCTTCAGTGGTTTGTTATTGGCGCAGGAATTGGATGGATTGTGGAGAAAATCAGGGGGAAGAAGACAGTTGGTGCAGAGAAGTAATTATACGCTAAGCAACTTCTCAAACTCTTCCCGAGAAAGGCGTGCGTCCTTCTTAATAATCTTCAGAAGAAGTCCACGGTCAAGCTTTTCTCCTGGATGATTCGGAACAACGGTTGTTCTTCCATCGTCGTGCCGCAGAAAGACATGGCTACCTGATTGGCGGAGCACGTTAAATCCTGCTCTTCCAAGAATCTTGATGAGTTCGACTGCTGTCAATTGTGGCAATTTTGCCATCTATACCTCGATTTTCTGGATGCCAATAAAATGAGAATGGATGACTTCATCCCGCGCAACTTCTAAGTAAAGAGATATCGCTTCTTTGATGCGTATGATAAGCTCGTCCATGCTTTTTGCCTGTGTGTGACATCCAGGAAGACCAACTACTTCTGCAATAAGATATCCGTCTTCGCCCTTTTCAATAAGAATATTAAATTCTTCCATTATTCCTTGAGTTCTTCGGGGCTTAAAAATCTTTCTGGCTTCCTCTTGTACACAAGCATAAGTATCAAAAAAACGATGCGCCGCCCCACCTTAAACCTCAAAGACGTAAGTCTTTGATGGCACTCAAGAATCGAAGATTCTTGATGAGGTGGAGTTTTCTGGAGGCTCCCCGACAGAAGTAATTTCTGAGTGAAGCAAAATAATTAAATAGTTCTTTGAGGGAGGGGAGAGATGGCTGAAATTCGATTTATTGAAGCACACACGAATGCAGAGACAGAGGGGACACTACATCCGCTTGTGCGCGAGTGGTTCTTTGAAAAGTTTAAGGACTTTAGTCTCACACAGCTGTATGGTGTAAAGACGATTCGGGATAGAAAAAACATACTTATCAGTGCGCCGACAGGAGGGACGAAGACGCTGACTGCTTTTTTGAGTATTCTGAATTATTTAGTTGAGCTTTCGTTTAAGAATGAACTTGAGGATAAAATCTATGCAGTGTATGTGTCACCTTTGAAGGCGCTGAGCGGAGATGTGTTCGTAAATTTGATTACTCCCCTTGAGGAGATAAAGGCATTAGCGGAGAAGAAAGGCATTAAGATGCAAGAGATTCGCGTTGGATTGAGGACAGGAGATACTACTGTGAGCGAGCGAGCGAAACATGCGCGGAAAGCACCGCATATTTTTGTGAGCACTCCTGAAAGTCTGGGCATTGTGCTTGCAACACCAAAATTTGTAGAGAAAGTTAAGGCGCTTGAGTTTGTGATAGTGGATGAGATTCATGCCATGACGAATAAACGCGGCGTTTTCTTGAGCTTGATTTTGGAACATTTATGTAGTATGAGTGTTATTGAGCCTGTGCGCATCGGGCTTTCTGCAACTATCTCACCGCTTGAAGAGATTGCACGCTTTTTAGTTGGAGTTCAAAGAGATTGCCTGATTGCTGATGTGAAACTGTTGAAAGGGATTGATATTGGACTCGATTATCCCGGGGAAACTATTCTTGAGGCAGAGAATAGCGAGAGCCAGAAGAAATTGTATCATCTGCTTAATACGTTGATTCAGGAGCATACTACCACGCTTATCTTTACGAATACGCGGGCTGCTACGGAGAGGATTATTCATTATCTTGATCTGCACTTCCCCGGAAAGTACGCGGGGGTTATTGGAGCGCATCATAGCTCAATGTCGAAAGAGCAGAGGTTTCTTATTGAAGATAAACTACGGAAAGGAGAACTGAAAGTTGTTGTGTCTTCTACTTCATTGGAGTTGGGGATAGACATTGGAAGTATTGATCTCGTTGTCTTATTGAGAAGCCCTAAGAGCGTTAGCAGAGCGCTGCAGCGCATTGGAAGAGCCGGGCATCAGCTGCATTCAGAGCCGAAGGGGCGGTTTCTTGTGCTTGATAGAGATGATATTGTAGAATGTTCTGTGTTGATGAAAGAGATGATTGAGAAACATATTGACCGGGCGAGTATACCTATGAACTGCCTTGATGTTTTAGCGCAGCAGCTCTTTGGTATGGCAATCAGCAAGGTTTGGAATGTGGATGAAATGCTACAAACAGTAAGGAAAAGTTATTGTTATGAAACGCTTTCGAAAGAAGATTTTTTTGATGTTTTGAGCTATCTTGCGGGAGATTATGCATTGGAACATCGGCACGTATATGCAAAAATATGGTATGACTCTGCGACGAAACAGGTAGGCAAGCGTGGAAAGCTGGCAAGGGTGCTGTATATGACAAACATTGGCACGATTGCTGAAGAAGGGTTTATTACAGTTGTTGTTGGGGCTGGAGAAGGCAGAGGAACTACAGTGGGAAAAATTGATGAGGGCTTTTTAGAGCGGATGAAACGTGGAGACATTTTTGTTCTTGGCGGGAAAAAGTATCAATTCCTGCATTCGATGGGTATGAAAGCATTTGTGCGAGCGAATGTGTCAAAGAATCCGACTATTCCTTCGTGGTTCTCGGAGATGCTACCGTTGTCGTTTGACGTTGCACTGGAAATTGGGCGGTTCAGGAGATTGGTAAAGGAGCGATTGGGAGATCGAAAGAAATGTGTGGAGTTTATTTGCGGGCATTTGCATTGTGAAGAGAAAATTGCCCGAGAGATTTTTGAGTATTTTCTTGAACAGGAGAAGTTTGTTGCGATTCCTGACGATACGACTCTCCTTGTTGAAAAATTTAAAGAGGTGAAAGAGTATTTGGTGTTTCATAGCCTGTATGGGCGGCGGGTGAACGATGCTCTATCGAGGGCGTATGCGTATGCTGCTGCACGGCTGAAACACAGAGATGTAGAAATAGGTATTAATGACAACGGATTCTTTATTGCGGGGGAAAGTTTAGATGAGGAGAGGATTTTAAAATTTGTGACTTCAAAGAATTTACTGGAAATTTTAAAGGAAGCAATTGAACGGACAGATGTTTTGAGAAGGAGATTTCGGCATTGTGCGGGGCGGTCGCTGATGATTTTGCGGCAGTATAAAGGAAGAGAGAAGAGCGTTGGAAAGCAGCAGGTGCATTCTGAATTTTTATTTCGGGCTGTAAAGCTTTTGAGCAATGAATTTCCTATTTTGCGGGAGGCGCGGCGAGAAGTGTTTGAGGAGCTAATGGATGTAAGGCGCGCTGAAGAGGTATTGCGATGGATGGAAAGCGGAAAAGTGAGGGTAGTGAAGATTCTGACGCCTCTGGTTTCTCCGTTTGGTGTGAATTTAATGATGCAGGGACGGTCGGATCTGATTAAAATGGAAGATCGGGCTTCTTTTCTTAAGAGGATGCATGAATTGCATTTGAAGGTGATTCAAAGCTTTCTATAAGAGAAAGAATTAATTACTCTTTGTAGTTCGTTTTTGAATGAGTGAAATAACTTACATTGGCAAATGCCTTCTTGTTGAAACAGGAGGGAAGCGGATACTTGCCGTTGGGGATTTGCATTTAGGATATGAGGAGGCGCTGAACATCCAAGGTGTTGGAATTGGAAGAACATTGTTTAGCGAAATGATAAAAGATCTTTCTGAGATTTTTACTAAGACGGGGAAAATTGATGAAGTTGTGCTGTTAGGAGATGTGAAACATGTCTTTGGAACGGTATTGGGACAGGAGCGAGAAGATTTTAGGAAATTGCTTTCGTTTTTTAGCGAGCGATGTGGGAAGATAGTGATTGTGCAGGGGAACCATGATGCGATTGTTGCATTTTTGATTCGGGAGAAGACAGAGGTACGAGATTTTTACACTGTGGGAGGAGTGTGTTTTTTGCATGGAGATAGAGATTTTAAAGAGATTTGGGGGAAAGAGATTATAATGTGGGTTGTTGGGCACGCGCATCCTGCGATTACGCTTGAAGATGGAGTGAAACAGGAAAGATATAAATGTTTTTTAGAGGGTAAATGGAAGGGTAAGAGTATTGTGATTGTGCCGAGCTTTTCAAGACATAGTGAGGGAAGTGATGTTAGAAATAGTAAGCTTGGACTGGTGCGGGAGTTTGATTTAAATAGGTTTAAAGTCTGGATTGTGGGGGAGAAGTTAGAAGCATTGGATTTTGGAGAGTTGAGAGAGTTGTAAATTATTTAGAGTCACTTTCATTCTTTGGAGAAAGGTGAGGAAGAGGAATATGGGTTGGCAGACCGACCTGGTCTTCCAAGTCAAGAGCTTTGGGTGTACACTTGCGGAGAATTAGATTAAATAAAGGTAATTGAAATTCGCTTGCAATCTCTTTCTTTTTCCAACCTTTAACAATTTCTTTTCCCTGGCCGCGCGGTGTTGCTATCATAATAATTCCTTCAAATTGTGCTTCTCCTTGTTTTACTTCTTTCTTCTGCGACGCTTCATTGTAGATGACTGAAAATCTAAAGACAATCCGAAGAGCATCCTGGTCTTTTAAAAGTGAGATGTTTTCCTGGGTTATATCTACAAACTCAATGTTTGTGTTGATTGTTGAGGGGTGAAGCTGACCAGGGTTGTGTTCTACCTTTATTTTTGTAAAATTGAATCCTATGACTTGCATTATAAGGTTTAATTAAGAGAGTTTTTAAAGATTTGCACGATTTCTCGGTGCCATGTCAGGAATTGTAAACACTCGTAGAAATCCTCTGCCTTTAGGCTGAGGTTAGTTTGTAGAGGATTCGTCAAGAACTTTCAGTTCTTGAGTGATGTTGAGAATCAGGTGATTCTCAAAGTCTCCTGCGGTGTCAAGGACAGAACATCCTTGAGCACTCTCGAGAATCCCAGAAAACGAGAGGATTCTCGAAGTCACAAAACCACAACAAACCTCGGCTTTCAAGCCGAGGTTAAAAACCCGAAGGGTTTTGTGACTTTCTGAAGCAGTCAAGAATTATGTTTATTTACCCACAAACAAAGCAAAGGGATTGCGCAAACGTAATTCTTGATGTCGAGGTGCCTTATAAAACCCGCACTTTAGTGCGGGGTAAAACGCAAAGACTTTGTGATATTTTAAACTAAGTCTTCCTCAGAAACAACGACGAAATCGCCAATGGCAATAATAGTATTATAGGGTATGAGGGTTTCTTTGTTTGTGGATGTTTCAAGATTAAGATTTCTTGCATAAGGAGTTACATCTTTCAGTATTAACTGAATCAATTCTCCTGTTCGTGTTTCAAAAGTGATGTCTTTGACGATGCCGAGGCGCTTCCCTTCTTTTGTCACGATTAGTTTATTTATTATATCCTTAAGAGGTTTTTTATCAAGGGTCATGGTGTGATAAATAGTTCATGCTATATAAACTTTTCTTTGATTGTATGGTTCTGATAGATTATATGTATCTTACTCTCACCCCATGATTTCGCATGGAATAATTATGTTTAAAAGAGAGGGAAAAACAAGTGAAAAAAACAAAATCTTTCTTTTAAAATATATGTATTATATAATATAGATTATATAATATA
>CAZKON010000019.1:8540-17235 GCA_964554415.1 Candidatus Woesearchaeota archaeon
AACAAAATCTTTCTTTTAAAATATATGTATTATATAATATAGATTATATAATATATCTTTAGAAGAGATATATTTAGTTCGTATTAATTAAATGTCATGTTAGTATATTTTTTATTTTTCCATATGAAACAGGGGTGTGGGGAGGTTAAGGCATTTCTTGATTATTTAGTATATATGAGGTAAAAATTTTATTTTCCAATGGAAATTATGATTATAGGAAAAGAAATCAATTTTCGTATTTTTCTTTTCCTGCCTATCAAGTGAAAAACTTCCGAAAACTTATTTCCCTTGTATAAGTAGCGATAAATTTATAACCCCCCAGCCTATCTATTCATAATTGGAGGTGTTATATGGACAAACTTGATAAAATATTTAGTTCTTTTACCCAGACAAGTATTTTTAAAAATAAAATGATTCTTCAGTCAAATTATAGTCCTAGTATGATTTATCACAGGGACGAGCAAATTGAAGCGGTTGCTTCTATCCTTGCTCCGACTCTTCGTGGAGAACGCGCGAGCAATCTTTTTATTTATGGCAAAACCGGCACAGGCAAGACGCTTAGTGTTGATCATGTGGGTGGGCGCATTATTGAAAAAGTGAAAGCCGAAGGGCAGGATTATTTACGATATGTCTACATAAACTGCAAACTTAAAAAGGTTGCAGACACCGAGTATCGTATCCTTGCTGAAATAATTCATGAGCTAGGGGGTAATGTTCCTGCGACAGGGCTGCCTACGGACCAAGTCTATAGCCGCTTTATTGAATTAATTGATAGTAAAAAGCAAATGATTCTTATTGTTCTTGATGAAATAGACCAAGCAATAAAGAAAATATCTGATAATTTTATTTATACACTAACACGACTTAATTCCGAATTAAAAAATACACAAATTAGTATTGTTGGTATAAGCAATAGTCTTACATTTATGGATGACTTAGACCCCAGGGTAAGGAGTTCTCTAGGTGAGGAAGAACTTGTTTTCCCCCCCTATAATGCACTACAATTACAGGACATTTTAAGAGAGCGCGCTAATCAAGCTTTTAAGGAAGATACATTACAAGAGGGAGTAATAGCAAAATGTGCGGCATTTGCTGCGCGCGAGCATGGCGATGCACGGAGAGCACTTGATCTTCTCCGTGTTGCCGGCGAACTTGCTGAAAGGGAACACATGTCTGTAGTGGGGCTTGAACACATTGATGCTGCAAACCAGAAGATTGAGAGGGATAAAATGCTTGACATAATAGAAAGTGAGCCAAAACAGTTTCAACTTGTTTTGGCGGCAATTATGGCTCTGGAGGAGAAACAAGCGGGAAAAAACGAGGAGAGCATAGTGACTGGCGACGTATACAACTTTTATCAAGAGATTTGTAACAATACAAAGAACGAAATTTTAACTCAAAGGAGAATTTCAGATATTCTTGCGGAATTTGACATGTTGGGCATCATTAATGCAAGAGTCATAAGCAAAGGCAGACAGGGAAGAACACGGGAAATAAAACTTATGCTTTCTCCAAATATCAAACCAAAAGCACGTGAAATTCTCAAAAAATCTTTAGATTTATGACCTTCCCAAAAGAACTGATGCAAGTTGTAAAAGAACGTGGATTGCTGCTTGAGAAAGAAATATTTGATTTACTTTCAAGCTTTCAGGACCAAGGAACCGCACGAGAGTTTTTGCTCAACCTTGAAAAAGTTGTCGGACAGAAAGTTATTACCAAATCTGTTTTGCATAAAAATGTAGATTATCTACAACACGCAGTCAATCAACTTCCAGGTGATAGCAAGTCTTTTGTTGAGAGTGTATGTGTGCGTCTTGGATTACATTTAGAAATAAGTCATGAACTAATTGTTCCGCAGTCCTCAAAAGAAATAACTCAACCTAAAACATATCAGATTCATTATGCCGACACAAAAGTGAGTAAAAAACTTGATGTTCAGGATTTTATCGGGCATTTTCGTTCAAGGTATCAACAGCTTCAGCACATACTAATACAGCGTCCTGAGCTGCAAAATCTTATTGCTATCAACAAACTCTCAAGTAGCAGGCAAAACTTAAGTATTATCGGGATGATACGAGAGAAACGTGTAACTAAAAACAAAAATATTATTCTACATTTGGAAGACCTCACCGGTGAGATTCAGGCATTAGTGCGAGCAGATAGAGAAGAGATTTTTACACGAGCGCAGGAACTACAGCTTGACGATGTTATTGCTATTAAATCATCAGGAAACAGAGATATGTTATTTATTCACGAACTTTTCTTCCCAGACTCTTTTTTACCTACCAAAACCAAGTTCAATGAAGACTTCTCCATAGCTTTCTTGTCTGATGTA
Source organism: Candidatus Woesearchaeota archaeon (assembly GCA_964554415.1). Lineage (GTDB taxonomy): Archaea > Nanobdellota > Nanobdellia > Pacearchaeales > GW2011-AR1 > JAGVXD01. Next base: position 10,876 of record CAZKON010000019.1, read on the forward strand.
CATGCAGGAAGCGACCGCCATCTTGGACAAAGCATGCAGAGATTTCTCGACTGGCTTCAGAGCAAGGATATTAATGCAGGCAAGGTAAGATATATTTTCTTTAGCGGAGATAATGTTGACGGAGTGGGTATCTTTCCAGGGCAGGAACATGTCTTAAAACTGAAGAGTATGAAAGAGCAATATAATCTCCTCGCCTCATATATCCGGCAGATACCAAAACACATTACTATTTTTATGTGCCCCGGACAACACGATGCTGTGCGCGTAGCTGAGCCACAGCCTCTTATCGAGCGGAGCTATGCATCTGAACTTTACGAAATTGAAAATCTAATATTGGTTACCAATCCTACACTGATTAAAATTATGGAAGAAGACAGAGAGTTTAAAGTTCTCATGTACCATGGGGCAAGCATTCACAGTTTTATTAACGGGATTCCGGAATTACGCCTGACTAAAGCACACAAGACTCCTGCAAAAGCAGTGAGACATATGCTGAAACGAAGACATCTTGCACCTACACATTCTTCTGTCGTTTACATTCCAAATATACATCTTGACCCTCTTGTAATAGCAGAAGTTCCAGATGTTTTATGTATTGGTGAGGTACACAGACTAGATATAGAATCTTATAATGGGACTCTTATCATTACTGGCAGCTGCTGGCAGGCACAGACACCTTATGAAGAAAAAGTTGGAAATATTCCTGATCCTGCGAAAGTCCCTGTGCTTAATATGAAAACCAGAGAACTAAAGATATTTGACTTTGGTGTGGAAGAGGAGATTAACCGTGAATACTCTTGAGTACTTCCAATCAATAGAACAGAAAGTAAAACAATCTTATAGTTTTGCACGCGAGGCGCGCAGCAAAGGATTTGACCCTGTCAGCGATGTTGAGATTTCTATTGCAATGTCTCTTGCCGAGAAAACAATCGGACTTATCTCGACGATTTATCCACAACTTAACGATCCGAAGATTGTTAATCGTATTCTTGAGCTTGAAAAAGAATATAACCCTCTGGATATGGCTGTTTCTTTAAAGATTGCCGAAGAAATAGCAAGAGAGAAATTCTGTAAATTTGAGAGCCTGCTCCAAGCCATGGAAGCAGGAGTCAGAGTAGGGTTTGCTTATACAACATTAGGTATTGTTTCTTCACCCATCGAAGGATTTACCGAGTTAAAAACAGGAAAAACCAACAAAGGAGAAGATTATATTATCGCTTACTTTTCTGGACCTATCCGAAGCGCCGGCACAACTGCTTCATGTGTAGTATTAATGATTATTGATTATTTACGCGAGACCTTTGGTTTTGCGAAATATGATCCGGATGAGCAGGAAGTAAAAAGATATATCACTGAGAATTACGATTATCATGAAAGAGTTACCAATCTTCAGTATTTGCCCAGCGAAGAAGAGATAGCTTTTTTGGCAAAGAATCTTCCTATACAAATTCATGGAGATCCAACTGAGGACAGAGAAGTTTCAAATTATAAGGACCTGCCGCGTATTGAAACAAATTTCATTCGCGGCGGGATGTGCTTAATTTTTTCTGAAGGTCTTGCTCAAAAAGCGCAGAAAGGTCTGAGGTTGCTTCGTGGTGCACAAGCGAAAGGATTTAAAGCAACAGGATGGGAGTTTTTAGATGAGTATGTTGCTTTGCACAAAAAGCGTGAGAAAGGAGGCTCTGATAGTTCACCTACTTATATCAAGGACCTTGTTGCAGGCAGACCTGTGTTTAGTCATCCATCGAGAGCAGGCGGATTTCGGTTCAGATATGGTCGAGGAAGAGCAGGCGGTTTCTCTGCTGCTGCTGTGCATCCTGCGACTATGGCAATTTCAGATTCATTTTTGTCATTCGGCACACAATTAAAGATTGAGAAGCCGACTAAAGGGTGTGCTATTACAATCTGCGATGAGATTGATGGTCCGATTGTGAGGCTTAAGAATGGCAGTGTGAAACGAGTATGGGAATTCGAAACAGCAAAAAAATTATATCCCCAAGTAGATGAGATTCTTTACTTTGGTGACCTTTTAATTTCATTCGGTGATGTTGTAAACCGCAATTATGAACTTCTCAAACCTGGATATGTTGAAGAGTGGTGGATGCTTGAACTCAAAAAAGCATCAGAGGAGGAAGCTAAAGAGCTTAATCCAAGAGCTGTTTCATTTGAGCAAGCTGTTGATATTTCGCGACGATATGGAATTCCCTTACATCCTAAATATATATTTTACTGGAGGGAGATATCTTTTGAGCAGTTTTTTGCGCTGCTGCAATGGATTGCCGCGGCTCAATACATTCCCGAAGGCAAACTTATTCTTCCTTATTTACCCGCAGAGAGAGCACTTCAGAGCAAGGGAAAACGTGCTTTGGAACTCATTGGATGTGAACATGAAGTCACGCTTGAGAATGTTGTTATTGAACCTGCGGAAGCACGCAGCTTATGTATAAATCTCGGTCTTGAACTCAGGACTGATTTCCATACACATGTTACAGAACTACTTTCTAAAGTTCAGAGCGGAGAGGTGCTCACGATAGTAAATCTTTTAGCTACTCCTTTAATCATTAAAGACAAGTCTGGCACATACATAGGGGCGCGCATGGGCAGACCTGAGAAGGCAAAATTGCGCGAACTGACTGGAAGTCCCCATGTAATTTTTCCTGTTGGAGAAGAGGGAGGAAGACTGCGAAGCGTACAAGTGGCTGTTGAGCATGGAAGCGTACATGCCGAAGCTCCTATTTACGAATGCAAAACATGCAATCACGAGACTATATACCCTAAATGCGAAGTTTGTGGAGAGACCTGCTTTAAGCTCTATTATTCTCCCAAAGAAGATAAAGTGCATCTTGAAAGTTCCACAGAGGGCAATGCTTTGCTTGAATATAGAAATAAGTCTATAGATATCAAACATTATTTTGATATTGCCCGAAAGCGCTTAGGGCTTCGCAATGAGGAGATTCCACTTGTAAAAGGGATAAGGGGGACTAGCAGCAAAGGACATAGTTGCGAGTTGCTTACTAAAGGCATTCTCAGAGCCAAGCACCGTTTAAACGTCAACAAAGATGGAACAATAAGATATGACATGACTGAGATGGCGATTACACATTTTAAACCGCGTGAAGTTGGGACAAGCGTTGAGAAATTACGCGAACTCGGATATTTATACGATTGGGAGGGAGCTTCGCTAGAGCGAGATGAGCAAGTGTTAATTATGTTCCCCCATGATATAATCCTCCCTGCCTGCACTATTTCTGGCGATGAGCCTGCAGATGCGGTTTTCTTGAGGATTACGCAATTTGTTGATGATGAACTTGAATATATTTATGGGCTGCCAAGAGCTTTCAATGCAAAAAAAACACAAGACTTAATAGGTATTCTCGTTGTGAATATAGCTCCTCATATCTGCACTGCGACAGTAGGGCGCTTAATAGGGTTCTCTAAAAATCAAACTTTGCTTGCAAGCCCTTTCATGCACGCTGCCATGAGAAGAGATTGCGATGGTGATGAAGCCGCGACACTCTTGCTCATGGATTTATTGCTTAATTTTTCCCGCAAGTTTCTTCCTGCACATCGCGGAGGGGCACAGGATGCTCCTCTTGTTCTCAATATCCAAATCCGAGCAGGTGATGTTGACGACCAGATTCTTGATTTTGAGCTGGGTTCGTATCCACTGGAACTTTATCAACTTGCTGAACAGGGCAAGCATTCATCTGAAGTGAGAGTTGATAATGTCAAGGCACGATTGAAGAGCGGGAAAGATCCATTTACTGAAATCAGATTCACACACGGCTGCGCAGATATTAATTATGGAGTCCTAAATTCTTCTTACAAAATCCTTCCAACCATGAAAGAAAAAGTTGATGCCATGATGAGGCTGTGCGATAAAATCAGGGCAGTTGATCAGGCAGATGTTGCGCGTTTAATTATTGAACGCCATTTTATCAGAGATACGAGAGGCAACCTAAGAAAATTCTCAATGCAGGCTTTCAGGTGTGTTGGATGCAATGAAAGCTATCGGAGACCTCCATTGACTGGAAAATGCACATCATGCGGCGGGAGACTAATATTTACTATCTCTGAAGGCAGCATCCTGAAATATATGCAACCTGCACTTGAGCTTGCGCGAAGGTATAATGTAAGTCCTTATCTTATTGAAAGCTTAGAATTAAACCAAATGTACATTGAGAGTATATTTGGTAGAGAGAAGGAAAAGCAAGAAACTATTAGTAAATGGTTTTAGTTTCTTGCTTTTCTGAGCGATCAAACATTCAAAAACAAATGAGAATGTTCGACGTAAAGAAAAGCAAGAGGCGCTGGGAAAGTGGTTTTAGAGCATCAGAATGCTTAAATAGACTTTTCGAATGAATGAGGTATGCCTTCCTGCGCTTTTTGTCAGCTTGAAGTAAGAACTAAAAATGTTATTGCTACCAGCAAGCATTTTTATGCAATTCCTACTTTAGGGCAAATTTCCGACGGGGGACACATTTTAATTGTCAGCAATAAGCATCTACCTTGTCTTGGAGCTTTAGACTCGCAGCATTTTAATGAACTGATAGATTTTAAAGATAAAGTACAATCTGCCATTCAAAGTGAATATGGGGCTACAATTTGTTTAGAGCATGGTATAATCGGGCAGTCAGTGCCGCATGCACATCTTCAGATATTACCTTCTAGTTGTGATTTATTTCAAACTCTTAAAATGAAATATCCTTTTTATCGGGAGATGCAGAATCTTGATGATTTGGGCAAGGTTTATGATGAAAGAAGAGTATATCTTTTCTACGAAAACCAGCAGAGTATTAAATACGCGTTTATTATGGATGCAATGCCTCAATACTTGCGTTTAGTGGCTGCAGAACAGATGGGAAGGACACATAGAGGAGATTGGCGAGCCTGGAGGTTGGATGATATATGCGCAAAGAGAGACGATGAACTCATTGTTGAGACTGTAATACGTTTAAAGCGATTTTTCAGTGTATAAGATAAAAGATAATTGTGGGCAGAATCAAGGCAGCCATAAGATGAATTCTGCGAGTATTACTTTGGATACAGAAGATGCCGATAAACGTACCGGCTGCAAGGACAATAAAGCCGAGAAAATTAGAGAACACTAATGTGAGGACAGCAAGAATAACAAGAACAATACGAGAGAATAAGACGTAATTTATTCTGTTGAATAGTTTCGCTGCATGAGAAGCAATGAAGAGTGCAAGAGGGGTGGTTATGAGGATAGTGAGCGTTACGAATAAAAGGATTGTCATAATGTCTGTTATTGATATTGTCTGCAGAATCTCCTGAACTGCTGCTGCAGAGCCTGAGCGCGCACGCCCAATCGCGTAAACTGTGACAAACGATAAAGACATAACTAGCACGTTAATCGCACCTATTAACATAAGGAAAGAGCGAGCATTTTGAGGAATTATTTCAGAGCCAAGAGTTGCTGCGTGACCTGAGCCAATACCTGGAAGGAACGAGCAGAGAGGAGCTGCGATAAGCGCGGCATACGATGCAGGAACCATTTCTCTTTTTGAAGGAGTTATTTGCGCAAGAGGGGGGATTACTTGTTTTTGTGTTGGCGCAGAGGCAGGGGAAGCTAACAAGAGCGCAGAGCAACCGAATAGTCCTGTTAAAAGAGGCATGAGCGGTTCTTTGACAGGCAGATTGAAAGTGAGAAGACCCAGCAGAGCTGATAAGACAAAAACAAACAATGCTTTTAGCGGAAAATCGTCCCGCGCAACAAGGTATATTGAAAGTGCGATGAGAACAAAAGGCAGTGTTTCTTTTAAAAATGGATAGAAAACTGGGAGACCCAGTATATACAAAGGAGTAGCGAACAGGAGAATTAGTAAACCAATTAGCGCACCGACAATCATTAACACAAGAGCTTCATATCCCTTGCCTTCCTTTAGCAATTTATGAGCTGGCAGCAATGCAAGAAAAGACTCTTCTTCAGGCACACCAAGAAAAATTGCAGGAATGAAATCTAGCAGTGTATGCGTGAGCGACATTACAACAATGAATATGACAAGCGCAATTGGCGGAATAGTACTAAATTTAGCGAGTGAAGCGAGGAGTAATGCTGCAATAAGATTAATATGAATACCTGGAGCAAGGCCCGTTATCGAGCCGGCGGTCACACCGCAAAGCAAGGCGATGATAAGTTCAAGTATCATCTGGCGTCTCCTGAAAGGTTAGCGTCGTTAAATCTAATCTTCTTGTTATAATTTCTAACCTCTTTGGGTTTAAATATCTTGTCGTATATAAATTATTTTGTCTTATCCAGAAATAATGTTTATTCGATCAATAAGATTATGGTTGTTGTAAAGTAAACTCTTATGAGAAAAATAAATAAAAAAAAAATAC
>CAZKON010000020.1:0-15487 GCA_964554415.1 Candidatus Woesearchaeota archaeon
GTCTATAGCGAGCCAGCCTCAAGAATTGGCGAGCGGTGACTGGTGGTTGTTGACACTGAAAATTTTCTGACACTTCTATCAAAATACACTGAAGATCAAATTGAGCACACAATTCATACTTTCTTTAGATTAAGTCAAAAACAGAAACAGATTTATACAGAAAAAGAATTACGTCAGATTATTACGAAAGAGAAGCCATTCTTAGTAGGGTTGCAATATAATGGCAATTATGCTGCATTTTACCTATATCACAATAAAACACTGAAAATCATTATTTCCTTTAAAACTCGAAAGGTTAATATAGTCACTTTCTATTTTATTAATAAATGGCAGATACCTTTGATATGAACACTAAAGAACGAAGATTGGAAGGAAAGGGAGAAATGGATTATGATTATGTAAATGATATTCTCTTTTTCAAGATAATTAATAGGGAATATGACCGATCATTAGAGTTTGAAAATATGGTTATAGATATAGACGACGAAGCGTTTATAGTGGGTCTTCAGATATTCGATGCTTCCAAGTTTCTAAGAATATCCAAGACAAATCTTAAAATAAAGACATGGCAATTTAAAGCAAAAATTATGCCCGAGTCAATTGAAATAAGGCTTACGTGCGAGGTAAATATTAGAAATAAAGTTAGGGAGCTCAATCCAATCATTGTACAGCAAAATACGGAACAGTTGCCGAATTCTCAAATGATTGCTGTAGCATAAGTAGCTATCTTATTTTTTCCAGAAAGATAAAGAAAAAAAATTCAAACAGAAGATAAAAAAACCTATTATGATGCATATTAAGATGTCTATAAACTGCATGAAGTGCGACTCTATCGAGGGAAATAAGTTTTCGGAGATTCTTCCCTCGATAGATAGGAAAAGAAAGTCCGAAAATTAATTTCTTTTCCTATAGAGGACTTTGAAAAACCCCAAAGTCCTCTATAAGTAGTAAAAGTTCATAAGTGAGATGTCTTCAAAACCAAGATTTAAAAACTCCCTCTCCCACTCTCAACTTATGAAAAGATGGTTGTTTGACATCAGCAACATCGTCGCAAGCATCACTTTACAATGAATATTCAAAGCATCTTATACAATTTACCTGAAGTCAGACCGCCGACAGAAAAGCGCCTGCCTTTTAATGTAAAGTTAAAATGGACATTGATTATATTAGTTGCATTCTTTATTCTGGCAAATATCCCTCTTTATGGTTTGGGGCAAAATTCACTGGTGAGATTCCAGCAAATAGCAACTATTCTGGGCGCAGAGTTTGGAAGCATTATCAGTCTCGGTATAGGCCCAATAGTGACTGCTTCCATCATTCTCCAATTGCTCGTCGGCTCAGGCATACTCAAGATAGATACCAACACTTCTGATGGAAAGAGATACTTCCAGGGCTTGCAAAAAATCGGAGTTATCTTCTTTATCATTTTCGAATCCATGATTTATGTGCTTATGGGGGGCTTGCAGCCGATAAATGCATCATATACGGGTGTACTTATCTTTCAATTAATTCTGGGAGGCTTGGCTATTATGTTTATGGATGAGGTTACTACGAAATGGGGTTTTGGTTCAGGTGTTTCAATATTTATCGTTGCAGGAGTATCTCGCACGCTTGTTACAGGTCTCATACAGTTCATCGGAGCAAACGGAGAGAACTGTCTTGCAGACTTTACAGGTGTGCCTTGTTCTGGTGCGCTTCTCGTAATTTTACAGTCGTTTATAAACGGTGCTCCTAAGGAAGCTCTCGTTTCCGCTACCGTAATTCTGGTAACTATGGGTATATTCCTGCTGGTTGTCTGGGCGCAGAGTTTGAAAGTTGAAATCCCTCTATCCTACGATCGTTTGCGTGGTCATACAATCAAGTGGCCATTAGCTTTCTTCTACGCTTCTGTCATTCCAGTAATTCTGGTTGCCGCACTGCTGGCAAACATTCAACTATTTGGAAGTTTGCTTGAAAATTCATTAGGCAGAGCTACATTCATCGGCGGCTTCTCAAACGGACAGCCAATTTCAGGTCTCGCATATTGGCTAAGCAACTCAAACCTTCTTGAATCAATTATCCGAGGCAGTTTGCAGTTCTCATATGTGATTCAGGCATTCACACATCTTATCTTTTTCATGTTAGCTTCAACAATCTTTGCAATATTCTGGGTTAAGACAGCAGGTATGGACGCTGGAAGCCAGGCAAAGAAGATTATTGCTTCAGGTTTGCAAATCCCAGGCTTTAGAAAGGATGAGCGCATTCTTGAATCGATACTTTCTCGTTATGTAATGTCGCTTACAGTCATGGGAGGTCTTGCAATCGGTTTACTCGCAGCCCTCTCAGACACACTCGGCGCTTTAACGTCAGGTACGTCTATCTTGCTTGCTGTTATGATAATGTATCAGCTATATCAAAACGTCGCGCAGCAACACGCCGTAGATATGCATCCTGCGTTGCGCAAGATGGCGGGCGAATAATATGAAAGAGATGCGCGTTCTCATCATTGTGATGCTCCTTGGTATAGGAGTCACTTTGCTTTGGGATGCTGTTCCAGGCATCAAGGAAGTAGTGCATGCAGCACTTGATCCAAGTCTAGGCGCGCTATTGAATTGGCATCTAAACATTGGCTTCTTTGCAGTAGTTCTTTTTTTCACATTAATAACAACTCTCCTCCAGAAATATCTGACTGATCAGACACTGCTCAAGCATCTTCGCGAAGAACAGAAGGCAATACAGGCAGAGATGAAACAATATAGAGACCATCCTAAAAAAGTCCTCGAGCTGAATCAGAAATCAATGGAAATCGCGATGAAGATAATGCCCATTAGCATGCGCCCTGTCATGTATACAACAGTTCCTTTTCTGCTTCTTTTGCGCTGGTTCGGAGATTATTTTACCGCTGGCGAGAGCGTGAAGATTTTCGGATTTTTCAGTTCCCATGGCTCTTTTCTGTTTCCCGGCTGGGTCTGGGCTTATTTGGTCGGCAGCATCATCATTTCTATATTTCTCAGAAAATGGATGAAAGTGCACTAGCACTTTCTGCGGAAGATGACAGACAATTTGCTCCTGGCGGCAAAATCTTTGTGTCCAATTTGGTGGGACTCTAAATTACACTTAAACAATTACCTTTTCTTTTCGATATGTCTCTGCAATACCTCTGACTCGTTTATCAGATTCTTCACGCGATTCATATCCCTTTCTACCTGAATAAAGTTTGAACAATCGATGAGAAATATCTTCCAAAGTTAATGCTCCTTTTGCAAAGAAAAGAAACTCAAATGCGTCTTCAGGGATGTTTTCATAAAAGCTCTGATTGATTTTTCTAATATTGCCTTGTGGAAAATAGAGATATCTCTGGTCTGCGCCGTTCCAGAAAAACTGAGCATCTCTATGCAAAAAAGGAGGTTTTTCTGGAGGAGATTGTTTATCTATTTCATATCTATGGGGGACAATGCCTTGATTTGGAAAACCAAAAGAATCAACAAGACTTTTAGATCTTAGTTGCGAGATAACTTTGCTTGTTTCATCACCAATGAAAGACTTTTCAAGAGAGGGATAGATTCTTGTGACTCTCTCAATAATTTCATCAGAAGTATAAACTCCCTCAAGATAATGCACGATATCAGACCTAACAGGTTGTTCTTCTCCAGAACGTATTCCAATCACTTCCAATGCCTTAGGAAAGAAGTTTCTGGATACGAGAAAAGGAAGATCCATAACCGCTCTTTTTTGTAATCCTATATCTGCTCGACTCTTGCTAATTTCAGTGGAAGGATATGCAAGCATTTGAAAACAAACGGCTCGTATCGAGGTATCTGTGTCCCATCCATAGAGTCTGCCATCGTGTCGAAAGTCTAGTTGATGCATTGTTCCTCTACGTAAAATTCCATTTTTCTCTCGTTTCTTAAAACCTTCTAAGTGCGGGAGAATATCTCTACTAAGTGCTGGTTGAATAAAGTAGCGATGACTTTTTTCCTGAATTGAATTAAGAAATCTGAAGGTGTTTTGGCTGGATGCAGTTCCAGAGCCTCGATATCCTTCTATCAAGAATAGTTTGAATAATAATCCTGCTTCTCCTAAGATATCAACAGCTCTATTATTTCCTCCTTTGCGAACTCTTTTATTCATGTTAGTTAAAACACGTTCATCATTCGTTTCAGCACCTATTCCCACTTCATAACAACCTGCTTGCAGTAAATCTGAAACGAAAGGCTCATCGATTTTATCTGCTCGCGTAATACATCGAAAGGCAAATGACCCATGTTCTTTCTTAAATTCTTTGAGTCGCGTCATGAGCTCTGAGGTCTCTGTCTTGTTAAGACCAAAAGTAAGGTCAATGAAATAAAATTTCTGTACGCCACGATCATAAAGATAACCGAGTTCATCAATAGTTGATGCGTTATTTCTATTCGATAGAGGTTTTTTTGCAGCACAAAATCCGCAAGTATAAGGACATCCTTTAAAATTTTCAAGCATTCCGAGTGTGAATGCTTGTCGCGACTTAGTTGTCTGATTTATTGACTTGATTAATCCCCCATATCGATCATACATTTGTGGTGGTTGGAAAATTCTTTCTGTTTGTTGCTTTTCAGAGATTTTTGCTCTCTTCTTTCCAGGAACAAGTATCCCTTCAAGTCCCTCAAGAGATTTTTGATTATCAAGATATTGCAGAACTTGAGGCAAGAGAGTATCGCTGTTTTCTGTACACGCAACATCGACATTGGGACAATATTGAAAGATTCTCTCTCCTAAGATTGAAACTGCTTGTCCACCCATAATAATTTTTGTCTTTGGCAATTTCTGCTTCAATTGAGTAGTCATATAGTCAAGAGTATCAGTGCTAGCCTGTGCAATCAAGGTTGTACAAACAACATCTGGGTTCTTTTCTATTACTTTGTTCATGAGATCTTCTTTTGAAAGTTCAGGACTAAGATACCATTCATAGTCTAATAGAACTATATCTCGATTCAATCCAGATTCATTTTCTAAAGAAGCCATTACCTGAAAGGGGATTCGAGGCAAAAGAAAAAACTGATTTCCTACATTTTCTTCGATATATCTTCCTTGCTGAGATTCATGGAAACTCGTTGTGTTGGGTGGATTAACAAAGAGAATATTCATAAAAGTAACTACAAGAGTAGATGCAAACTACTCTACCTTTAATTCGCAATCATAGGTACGCATTTTTGATAGGGTAAAGTACCTTTGTTCAGAAAAGTCTTTTTTTAATTTAACGCTTTCAACTTCGGCCGGTATTCGATAATTCTCTTTAGGACGTTCTGATTGCAGTTCTGCCATTTTCTCTTCTCCATGCGCTTGTAATTCTAGTAATTTCATAATTTATCCATGCATATGAACTATATAAAATTTATTTAGCATATTATTTGTTAAATAGCAATATTTATATACTATTTAGGAATAATACAAAGTATGAAAGAACTAGACAATTTCGACCTAAGATTACTTGCCTGCTTAGAGGAAGATGCAAGACAAACGCTTTCTCACATAGCTAAGACCTTAAGAAGCTCGCAACAAGTCATTAGTTATAGAATGCAATCTTTAGAGAAGAGAGGCGTTATTGGAGGATATTATACCATAATCGACATTGAGAAATTAGGATATACCAGTTATCGGACATTTATTCAGCTAAGTAATCTAAATGAACAAAAACATAAACAAATTACAGAATATCTCAGGAATCACCTCAATGTACTTTGGCTAGTCGATTGTGGAGGAAAATGGGACTTATTAGTCAATTTCATGGCTAAAAATATAGTTCAATATAGCATCATGCTAAAAGAGTTTAAAAGTGCTTTTCCAGAGCAGATTCAGAACTATGATATCTTAACTACCGTCCAAGTGATATATTTAGGAAGAGACTATTTTATAAAAAAACAAAGAGATGCTAAAAAGAACGTTGGTTTTGGCGGAAAATTGACAGAGACAACTGAGTTAGATAAGAATAATCTTCAAATTCTCAAATTATTGTCCGAGAATGCGCGCATGAGTGCTGTTGAAATTGCGGAAAAGATAAAAATAAGCCCAAATACAGTTATTTTACGAATGAAAGATATGAAAAAGAAAGGAATTTTACAAGGATTTAAGCCATTAGTTCACTTAGAAAATACATCTTACCACGCCTATAAAGCTTTAATAAAGTTTCATAACCTCATTGAAAAAAGAGAAGAAGATATCTTAAAATATGTTCAAACAGATGTGAGAATTGGTGGAGCAATAAAACTTGTAGGATTATGGGATTTTGAGATTGAATTTGAAGTGAAGAATAAAGAAGAAATGTTAGAAATTACAAGGAATTTCAGAGAAGCATTCAAAGACGTCATAAAGGAGTTTGAGATTCTTCTATTGTTTCATGAATATCGATATAATTTTTTTCCAGGAGATCTTCTTCATAGTATCTCCGAATGAGATTTAGTACTATTAAATTAATCCAGAAGGTTTAAAAACTATATGGTTCTATTAGAACTATGAGGAGATTAGAGATAAAGCATCAAAAAAAGATAATTGTAGAAAATTTTACAGGATTTTTAAGAAGAAAGATAGTTCCTAATGGGACGAGTGCTAGAGTAAATTGTCCTAAAGAATACTTGGGAAAAGAAGCTTATTTAATAATTCTCGATGATAAAAATGAGATATAAAAATATCATACTTGTTAGGAAATGTAATATTTCCTTCCATTTTTCTCCTGAATCTCTGTATGGGCCATGGTAATATTATGACTACACTGAATGCTAAATAAGTACGGGGGTAGTCATATGTAGTCACTTATCTGCTCACCTTTCAAAGTTGCAGCCGATGTATTTAAACCTACATCGCTGTAAGATGTTGTATAATTGCCTATGACCGGAAAGTTCACTTCACAAACTTTTTCAGTTCATCGCCATGCAGGCGAACCAGTTCTCCCTCACTATTCTTCACATAACCAACGTCAAATCTCTGTATGTCAAAGTTCTTTTCAAGTATTTCTTTAAAGATTTTAAGAGCAAATTTGATTCCCTCTTCAATGCTCATCTCTTCTCTGAGATCTTTTCTTAGAATTTCCTTGATTTTTTCATCATTCTCGCCGATGGCATTTGCTTTGTAAGATAAGAAATTGCCAGTGACATCTGAAGTGTATAAATATGCTTTTTCCTTGTGGACACCGCCAATCAAGAAAGAAACTCCATATGGTCGTGCGCCGCCATATTGTGTAAACATCTGTTTTCTGTCAGCAATCATGCGGATGACTGCCAATGGTTCAATTGCCGAGCCGTAGGTGACTCGATTTTGTTGTGCAAGCACTTGTGCCTGATCAACCAAAATGCGCGCATCAGAAAGAATGCCCGCCGCAGTAGCAACAATATGCGCATCAATCTCATAAATTTTGTTCATTGATTCTGAAACAACAAGCTTGTCTCTGTGTCTCCTGTCAGCAATCATCACAAAACCGTCTTTGCATACAAGACCAATGCTGGAGCTGCCTAAGCGAACTGTCTTTTCAGCATATTCAACCTGAAGCAAATGCCCGTCGGGAGAAAACATAGTCGCTGCTCGGTCATAGCCCATTGCCTGGTGTTGCATTTCAGAAGGAATTTCCATAAAATTATCTCCTTAATATTGATGTGTGGAAGTAGGGCTATTTAAGCTTTTCTCACAAATTTTTTCCTTCATTACATTTTGAGTTGAATACTCCGCAGCTTGCTGCGGCTCAAAATGTAATTAGAGAATTCCGTCTTGAACCGAGTGCAATACCCCGCAGCTTGCTGCGGAGAGAGCGAAGCGAACGGTGGGATGCACGAGGTTAGGAATTCTCTTTATTCACGCAAATCTTTATTAACTTCTTCTTTTATCATCCCTTATGCCAAAAGTAACTGCGCGAACAAAAGTCAAAGGTAAGCATTTCGAAGTGCATGTAGACCTTGATGAAGCTCTGAAAGTCAAGGCAGGCAAGGGAGATATTTTATCTGCTTTAGATACTCCGAGCGTTTATACAGACATTAAGAAAGGTCAAATTGCTCCTCAGAAAGATTTGATGGATGCGTTTGGTACATCAGATATTTACGAAATCGCGAGAAAGATAATTCAGACTGGCGAAGTTCAGAAAACTCAGGAATTCAGAGACGCTGAGCGCGAAAACCGCATCAAGCAAGTTATTAATCTTTTGCTCAAAAACGCAGTTGACCAGCGCGGAATACCATACACTGAAGAGCGTCTTCGCCGCGGCATAGAAGAGGTTCATTATAGTATTGACAATCGCCCCGCAGAGCAGCAGCTTCCTTCATTGCTTGAAAAGCTGAAGACAATTCTGCCCATTCGTGTTGAAACTAAGAAAATCCGCCTAGTGATTCCTGCGCGTTTCACAGGACAAGTCTATGGTTTGCTTAAAGACTATAAAGAGAGTGAAGATTGGCTGGCAAATGGAGACCTTTCAGCAATCATCAATATTCCTGCAGGCATGCAAATTGATTTCTACGAGAAGCTCAACGCAGTCACACACGGAGCCATTCAGAGTCAGGAACTTGAAAAGAAATAGAAATCTTTTTAAAGCCTCGCTAATACAACTCTTCAGAATAGATTAGGAACAAGAGACTATTTCCTATTATTGACATGATTGAGAATAACAACTTTATACACGAAGCCCAACAGACAAGTTATGAAAATAATCCTAAGAAACGACGCGCCGTTGTACCTGGAGAAGTAATTGTATCTGGTGAAGATTATTTGCCAAGCGACGGCACACGAAGAGAAGGCAAAGACATTCTGGCTAATCGCTTTGGTCTTGCAGAAGAGGCAGGAAAAGTTATTAAAGTGCTCGCGATTACAGGAGCATTCATTCCGCGAAGAAATAATGTTGTCATAGGTCGTGTTACAAACATCACAATGAACGGCTGGTTAGTAGACATTGATGCGGCAAATTTAGGTTTTATTCCTATTGATGAATCGCCCCGATTTATTAACAAAAGCGAGATGAATCAGTTTCTCAACATTGGAGATATAGTCTCAGCAAAAATTTGGTCAATAACCGCGAGAGGCATAGACCTCTCTCTAAAGGGGGTAGGATTGGGCAAGCTAGACGGTGGATTTATCTTTCATGTTATTCCAAATCGAGTCCCGCGGGTCATAGGTCGTGAGGGAAGCATGATTAATCTTATTAAGGAAAAGACAGGATGCAATATAATTGCAGGACAGAACGGATGGATATGGGTGCGTGGAACAAGTCTTGATGCGCAAATCCACGCAAGAAAAGCAATAGAGTTTGTTACTGACAAAGTATATGTAGAAGGATTAACTGAGAAAATGGAGGATTGGTTCGAGGAGCAGAAAGTATGAACTTAGAATATATGACTGCAAAAGTAAGGAATGTGAACTCTGTAGAAAGTATATCTGTGCATTTAGAGAGTGATGCAGAAAAGATGATGCTATCTGAACTTGGATTTCCTACAAATATAAATGATTTCAAGCTGGGCGATGCAGTTGTTCTTATACAGCATCTTGCGCAACAAGGTGTTACACTTGACCAAAGAGCACGGGAAATAGTTAGGGAACGAGGATACGAATGGCGCAGAGAGCAGTCTTTGCAGGATATTCAACCTACAACAGCACTCTATCTTGATGCATACGCGCGCCTTAATGAAATATACACAGAGCATGCGCGCATGATTCGATGTCTTGACGATAAGGTGTATCAAGAAGATAGAGAGCGTCAGAAAATAATTAAAGATATCATACAGAGGACGCAAAAATGACTCTCAAGCGTCACGATGGTCGCAAGGCAAATGAGCTTCGTCCAATGAGTGCAAAAGTTGGGGTCATTCCAAATGCAGATGGTTCTGCCATGTTCAGTTTTGGAAAAACAATTGCCATCGCAGCAGTCTATGGTCCGAGACAACTCCACCCTCAGCATATGCAGAACCCTGCAACAGGAATCCTTAGATGCAATTATGATTTGTTAAGCTTCTCAGTCTATGAGCGCAAAAAACCAGGACCATCTCGCCGTTCACAAGAACTATCAAAAGTAACTCAGTGGGCACTTCAGCCAGCACTTGACCTCAGCGAATTCCCGAACACAGTAATTGACGTAGAAATTTATATAATTCAGGCAGATGCAGGCACACGCACTGCAGGAATCAACGCGGCAGCTCTTGCACTCGCTCATGCAGGCATTCCCATGAAGAATCTCATATCTTCAGTAGCAGTGGGTAAACTAGACAAAGAACTGGTTGTTGATTTGGACAAAAGCGAAGAGGATTTTGAGGAAGGCGAAGGTCCAACTGATTTTCCGGTAGCGAAACTTGCTAACACCTCTCAATATACTCTTTTGCAGCTCGACGGCAAAATACAGCCTGAACGCGTTCCAGAAGTGCTAAAACTTGCTGATGCGGCTTGTGCTGATATTTATGAAGTGCAAAAGAAAGCTCTTAAGGAGGTCGTGGAACAATGAGCTCGATGGAAGCTTCAAATGCAACGATTGAGACATTCAAGCGGATGTTTGAGCAGGGTAAAAGGTTTGATGGTCGAGCTCTGTTAGACTTGCGTCAGATAACTGCCGAAGCTAAAGTTTCAAATTCAGCAGAAGGAAGCGCCCGTGTCCGTCTTGGCAAGACAGAAGTTCTGGCAGGTGTCAAGCTATCTCCAGGAATACCTTATCCTGACTCCATGGATAAAGGTAATCTTATTGTATCCGGAGACTTATTGCCTCTCGCTTCACCTCGCTTCGAGTCAGGTCCTCCCGGTTTTGAAGCAATTGAACTTCCACGTCTCGTGGACAGAGCAATAAGGGAGTCTCATATTATTGAGCTTTCAAAACTTGTAATAAAACCAAACGAAAAAGTGTGGACAGTCTATATAGATATATATCCTATTAACGACGACGGAAATATTCTTGACGCGTCCCTGATGGCCTGCCTTGTTGCTCTCAAGAGCGCGCAGATTCCTGCCCTCAATGAAAACAATTTGGTAGATTACGATAAACCTGCAACAGGTAAGATTCCTCTTTCTGCCGAAATAATGCCCCTCTCCTTTAGTTTCTTTAAGTTAGGGAATACACTTGTAATGGATCCAACACGTGAGGAAGAAGAATCAATGGAAGTACGCATAACATTTGGTGTCTCAAAATGGAAGGGGCAGTACA
This sequence comes from Candidatus Woesearchaeota archaeon, assembly GCA_964554415.1. GTDB lineage: Archaea > Nanobdellota > Nanobdellia > Pacearchaeales > GW2011-AR1 > JAGVXD01. The sequence continues at coordinate 11,111 of CAZKON010000020.1, forward strand.
TGATTAACTCATGCCAAAAAAGCGGAGCAATGCCTTTAGACCGCGCAGAGATTGAGAAAATTGTTGTTTTGCTCCCAAAAAAATACGAAGAAGTCATAGAAAGGCTTAAAAAGTTCTTTTAGGACAGAATAATATGAATGAACATTTTACTAGATATGAAGTAGCGAGGATTATCGGTGCACGCGCTCTTCAGATTGCAATGGACGCCCCTCTGCTTGTGAAAGTCAATGAGCCAACGCTTAAAATTATGAAATATGATGCACTAAAGATTGCGGATTATGAATTTAAGGCAGGTGCCCTTCCTATAACTATCAACCGGCCCCTGCCACAACGAAGGAAGGACAAGCTTACTGCAGTAAAAGAAGACCACGTTTCAGACGAAGAACTTGCGGCAAAAGAGCAGGAGGTTGAGAAAGAAATTGTTGAGGATGCGCCGGAGCTGGGTCTTGTCGATGAAGATGAAATGGAAATGGAACCTGCCCAGACTGAAGAGTAATCTTTCCCCAGAAACGTTTATAAACAACAGACATTATTAAGAAAGATGTACAAAAAGATTGTGCTCGTTATTTTAGTATCTTTGTTTTTGGTTATAGGAGCAAGTTTCGCCAGTGCCTTTACTTTATCATCATGGTTCAAGAATCTTTTTACCGGAAATGTCGTCGAGGGTGAAAATAACACTCCGGCAGGATCTCAGGTGCCATCAAACATTCCTGCAGAATCATTAGCTTCAGGTGCAGCAGATCTTGGGTGTGGAACATACGAACTTGAAACACCAAAAGGAGCAGTCGCAAGTAGCCAGTTCAATAATTATCGGGCAGCAAATGCAATTGACGATAATTCCGAAACACACTGGTTTGGAGACCCTGCGCTTAAATATCCAAAAACAATTGATCTTGATCTGGGAGGAAAGAGGTGTATAGATGCTGTTGAAATAAATGTTTTCATTTGGGACATTCCTTTGAAACTCGAAGTACATGTCTCAGATGATGCTCATGAATGGCGCAAGGTCTCAGATGAAGTAGTCTTGAAGGAAGGTGCGAAATTCGAGCGTATTGAATTTCCAGAAACAACTGGTAGGTATGTAAGAATTAATGAGATTGCAGGCAAGCGCCCATATGGTGCCCTGAGTGAGATTAAGGTAAGCGCAGCGCGGCAGGGAACAGCAGGCTCACAAGAGGGAGCAAAGCTCACAGTAGAAAATGTCTTTGGCGGTGCAGGTCCGGAAAAGTATTATGAAATCAACGGCAAGCGGGTTTATCTTGAAATCGACGGCACTCCTGTTGAGGAATATTTCAGATGAGATTTAAAGGAATAAAGATTCTAGCTTTAATAATGCTTATTATACCCTTAGTGTTACTTTTATTTGAAATACAAATACCTGGAATTGGTAATGACCTATTATCACTTTTTGTTTTTCTCGGTATCTTATTTATCGGGTTGCTTATAAGTGTTGTCACGTTATTAGTAGAGAAATTCTCCAGACCTCCATCATAATTGTACTAAACAAGTAAAGAATTAAATAAATTAAATTATTCGGTTTCGTCAAGTAATTTACATCTCCGAATAATTTAAATACCTTGCTTTTATCTCTTAATCAATGCTGTTTCGCAGCAGAAGATGAGCACGTACCGGTTGAAAAAGCTCCGGAGAAACTCGTGCACTTGTTATATATCCGTTAAAATGGCAGCCAAGAAGAAAGAATCGGCAATAGAAAAAGCAGAGAAAGCAGTCGGAGATATGGCAGAGAAAGTAATGGAATCTGCAGAAGATGCTGCTGAAAATCTTGAGAGCGCGGCAAAGAAAATCGCAGAGAAAGTTAAGATTGCTGTTGAGACTATAGACACACTTACTAAGGACAATGAGAAGAAATCTGCAAAAAAGAAACATGTGGGCAAGGATGCAGAAAATGAAGCTGAGTCAAGCTCAGAAATTTCTGACGCAGATGAGAAGAAAGCGAAACTCGCTAAGTTGCTCGAGAAAGCAAAGAAGCTGGAAAGCACGCTCGAGGATGTAAAGGACATCAACATGAAGAGCAAGCTCAAGGACGAGGAAACTGAGAAAAGCGACACTCTAGTTCCAATGGAAGATTATCTTAAAGCTTCTATTCATCTGGGCACCAGAGTGATTACACCAGACATGCGCAAATATGTATACAGGCGTCGTGCAGATGGTCTGGCAGTTTTTAATACTGTTCTTCTCGATGATAAGATACGTGAAGGTGCAGAATATCTAACAAAATTCGCTCCTCACGATATTATAGTTGTCTGTAAGCGTGAAGCAGGATGGCACGCAGTCAAAAAGTTCGCAGATATTACAGGCATCCGCTGTTTTCTCAAAAAATACCCCGCAGGAATTTTGACTAACACTAATCTGGATAATTTCTTTGAGACACAGCTCGTATTCATTTGTGATCCATGGCTTGATAAAAATGCTTTGCAGGACGCAAATCGCATCGGGATTCCTGTGCTTTCAGTCTGCGATACCAACAATTTCACTGTAGGTATTGGGAAGATTATACCCAGCAACAACAAGTCTGCAAAATCTTTAGGCATGGTCTTTTACCTTCTTACAAAGATATACGTTGAAGCGCGCAAGCTAGACAAAACAGTTCCTCCTATCCAGGATTTCATTGAAGGCTGGGACGAGTTGGTCGCACCGCCGAAGTAAGATTTATATACTTTAAGAGATGAGAGAAAATATGTTTAAAGAAAGATCTTCAAAGCTCTTGTTTTTTGCAATTATTCTTGCACTTGTCAGTTTTATTATTTCAGGATTTGTAGGCGATGGCACGGCATTTAGTCTTCATAGCAGAGGGGAATTTCAAGGCATGATTCAGTTATTCACTATTTTTCTGACAGTAATTGCGGTAATCTTTTCACTCATATTTAACTTCATAGAAAAAAAGCAAGAAAACGTTCCGCCGAAGTGATTTCCTATAATTTTTAAATCATTAGTCATTTTTAGAACGCTACACGAAATGCGAGAATAAAATATATAATTAAAGAGATAAGCACTAAGACAACAATCAAAAGTGGAGCTAACACTGCAAGAATTGCCTTTCCAGTTGACAATTTATGGTAAATCGACAAGCCGATTATGCAAAGGACAATTGAATAAATGAATGCAAGATAGCAATAGAGAAGGTTATACTTATTTTTTACAACTTTCCCGTCGGTACACAATGCGAAAGGTTTATAAACTTCCCCCAGCACCTCTCCATTACGTACAATGGTAATGGGTATGAGTGCCTTACGATTATCGTCAAGAACTTGTAATTCTTGGCATCTGCACCGTATGGTATGAGGTATGCAGAACAAATTTAATATGGACAATTGCATCGCTTATACTCAATTTTTTGGCAATTGTCCATTAGAGAATTTCATAAAAATTAAACTATAAGCATGAAATTCTCTGTACTTTTAACTATTCCTAGGTAGATGTTATATGGATAATTCGGTTGATTGTATTAACAGTTTTCCGAATTATCCAGATAGAGAATCTGGTACAAAAAGTGATACAAATAACCAGATTCTCTATAATACGACCACAGTCGTTCAGGAGGAGAAGAGTGGCTCACGATTTCTCTCTTAGATAAGATTTTCGAATCTTTCGTCGTGACAAATGATTGCTCAAAATCATAAATCCAGTTTATCCTGCTGGCGGCTGCGGCTATCTGGTTTGCACTTAGACATGCAAGTTATTCTTTTTGTTCGTAAGAATGAGAGGAGAGCATACTGCTCAGTAACACGTAGCTAACCTGCCCTCGAGCCCGTGATACCCTCGGGAAACTGAGGTTAATAACGGATAGATGATTGGCACTGGAATGTCCGATCGTCAAACGTTGCGCGCGAGGATGGGGCTGCGGCTGATTAGGTAGTTGGCGGGGTAAAAGCCCACCAAGCCGATGATCAGTAAGGGCCTTTAGCGAGGAAGCCCTGAGAGGGAGTCTGAGACACTACTCCCAGCCCTACGGGGTGCAGCAGTCGGGAAAATTTTGCAATGCGCGAAAGCGTGACAGAGCAAGCCAGAGTGCGTCCCTATTTTTTGGGACGCTTTTGTGCGATGTAGATAGTCGCACGAATAAGGACTGGGAGAGACTGGTGCCAGCCGCCGCGGTAATCCCAGCAGTCCAAGTCGCAGCCACATTTGTTGGGTCTAAAACATCCGTAGCTTGCTTCGTAAGTCGTGTGTGAAATCGGGCCTCTTAAGGGTCCGGCGGGCACACGATACTGCGGAGCTTGAGACCGGGAGACGCAAGGAGTACGTACAGGGTAGCGGTAAAATGTGTTGATCCTGTACGGACTAACAATAGCGAAGGCACCTTGCGAGAACGGATCTGACAGTGAGGGATGAAGGCGAGGGGCGCAAATTGGATTA
>CAZKON010000021.1:0-15477 GCA_964554415.1 Candidatus Woesearchaeota archaeon
AATTCCTGAATGCCATCGAGAATGCGAACGCAGAGCATTCTCGAGGTTTGGATGCTCGGGGAGCAACTCCACCTTAAAACCTCGAGAACTGCTGTTCTCGACGGCCGTCAAAAACCGAAGGTTTTTGAGGGGTGCGGTTTGGGGAGGCGCTCGTTTCATCAGGAATTCTGTGAATTCCTGAATGCCATCGAGAATGCGAACGCAGAGCATTCTCGAGGTTTGGATGCTCGGGGAGCAACTCCACCTTAAAACCTCGAGAACTGCTGTTCTCGACGGCCGTCAAAAACCGAAGGTTTTTGAGGGGTGGAGTTTTCTGGAGGCTCCCCGACATAAACAAAGAGCAAGCGAATGCACTAAACGAAATAATAGAAAAAAGAAACGTCATAGCGCATTTTTACGGTGACGTTTCCTCAAGTGATATTCTCTTGCTTTTAAAGAAACTGCCTACTGTTGAGCAATTCCTCAAAACAATCAAGAAAAGAATTCAGCAAACAAACAACACGAATGAGAAATAAAAACAAAACTTCCCAAAGAAAAGTATGAAGCGTGCCCCTTCAGAGTACGATTTCATCAAAATAAGCCATCCTCTGTCTTCTTGGGTATTGCAACAAAGAATAGAAAAAGTTCTGGATGCTCTTGGCTTCGAATTTCTGCGTAGGGAAAACGATGATTCTTTTGTTTATCAATTTCCAGACAAGGGTGCATTAAAAGCAAATTACAGACATATGCTCTATGAAGAACCAGAGCTAGGGAAAGTAGAAGCAGACTGCCTCATCTATTACGACGGTCTTGATAGCAGGATTCTGCAGCAATTTAGACAGAAATTAGAAGAAGAATTTTCCGAAGAGGTTGTTCGCGCGGTATGACAAAAAGTCAGTAAGCCTTAGCAAATAACATCACTGTTTTCGTCTTCTTTCCTGTCTGTATGCAATTTCCTTCTTGAACGCTCTCCTCTACAATACGCGATGTCGCACCCCCAGTGGCATCTTTCACCAACGCTTCAGCATCAGGCTCGTCAACAAGATAAGCCCGCACCATCTTTCCTTCGGAAATTTTCTCCTTGAGTTCTTTCAGTGTTTTTGCACTGTCAATTCTTGCATCTAAGAACTTCTTTGCCTTCATAAACAACCCATTCTGCATCTCCTCAAGTGCTTTAGTCACGGCTTTCTCTACATCATTCTCTACAACGTTTTCTTTCTTGCCTGTGTCTCTGCGAACAAGAGTTACTTGCTTCTTCTCCAAATCTTTCGGCCCTATTTCAATCCGCAGTGGAATGCCTTTCATTTCCCATTCACTGAATTTCCATCCAGGTGAATATTCACGTTCATCAACAAAAGCTCCAAACGCAGAAAGCTTCTTCTCAATTTCTCGCGCTTTCTTCATAATCTGCTCTTTCTGTTTGTCAAACACAATCGGCACAACCACTGCCTTCTGCGTCGCAACTCTCGGAGGGATTACAAGACCTTTATCATCGCTATGCATCATGATTAACGCGCCAATAAGCCGCGTTGAGAATCCCCACGAAGTCTGCCAAGGCACATGCTCCTGCTCATCTTTCCCTTTGAAGCGAATGCCGAACATAGTAGCAAATCCCTGACCAAGATTATGGCTTGTTCCGCATTGCAATGCCTTCCCATCAGGCATTAATGCCTCAATAGTCATAGTCTTCTTCGCTCCGGCAAACGTTTCTGCTTTGGATTTTCGCCCAAGCAGGACAGGAATCGCCAGTATCTCTTCGCACAATTTCTTATATTCTTGAATTATTTCCATCATATTTTCCTCAGCTCCTTCTTCAGTTGTAAAAACGCAATGTCCTTCTTGCCAGAGAAATTCCCGCGTGCGAATAAATGGTTTGCATTGTTTCACTTCCCATCTTAAAATATTTGCCCATTGATTTATCTTCAACGGTAAATCTCTCCAACTGCGAATCCATTTCGCGTATGAATCATACATAATGGTCTCGGAAGTCGGTCTTATCGCCAGTCTCTCTCCTTCATCCTTCCCTTCAAGATAAGCCAGTTCAGGAGCAAATCCTTTTGCATGCTCTGCTTCGCGTTTAAAGAAAGATTCAGGGATCAACAAAGGAAAATACGCATTCTCAATCCCTTTTTTCTTCAAAACTTCGTTAAAATGCTCCTGTATTTTTTCCCAGACTGCATACGCTCGCGGCCTGACAACCATAAACCCACGAATAGGCGCATAATCAGCCAATTCCGCCTTCTGCACAATCTGTGTGTACCACTCAGAAAAATCCTCTTGCTTCTTCACAGTCAAGCCCTTTGTATCTTTTTCCTCTGCCTGTTTGCGTTTGCTCTCTTTCTCTTCTTTCTTAACGACCATTATCACTCAATAAGAATAAGGTTTATTAAAGCTTGCCTTTTCCAAAAAAAACGGGCCCACGAGGAATCGAACCCCGGTTACCGCGTCCGAAGCGCGACGTTCTGTCCACTAAACTATGGGCCCTTACTTAAATATGCATTAAGGGGTTTTTTAATGCTTTGTATCTTACTATAGAGGACTTTGAGCTATTGACAAACAACAAAGAAAACCTCTTAAACCTTATCTGCCTCTAAAATATTATGAACGCATTCAGCCCGACAACAACCGCTACTGCCTTGCTCACAGGGACCGTAGTCGGCGCAGGCTTTCTTGGTATCCCCTATGTCACAGCGCGCTCAGGTTTTCTTTCAGGATTGCTGCATATCATCGTTATCGGTGTCTCAGTTTGCATCCTCATGCTCTACCTTGCCGAGATTGCACTACGCACAAAAAAGAATCATCAGCTTCCTGGATATGCTGAAAAGTATCTCGGAAGTTCTGGAAGAATGCTCATGCTTATCTCAACTATTGGAGGAATTTACGCAGCCCTTATGGCTTATCTTATTGGTGAGGGGCAATCGCTCAGCCATATCATAACAGGCACATCACAGCACACAGTAGTTGCACTGCTTGGGGTCTGGATTATTTTCGCTTACATAACGCACCGTCGCGCCTCAGTCGGCAAAAGCGAAGTTTTCGGCGTTTCTCTCATGCTTCTCATCATGCTAATAATTATCGTGATTGAAGCTCCGAATATTCAAATAGAAAATCTTACTACATTCTCAGCTTCAAATGCGTTGCTTCCATTCGGTGTCATTCTCTTCGCCTTTCTCGGCTTCTCAGCGATTCCAGAAATGAAAATTCTTCTATCAAAATACCCTAAAAAGATGAAAAGCTCGATAATCTTCTCATATCTATGCGTAGGTATTCTCTATGCAGCATTCACTGCAGTAGTCGTAGGAAAGTATGAACTACAAACTCCAGAAATTGCAACACTTGCACTGGGAAAGATATTTATCATCTTAAGCATCATCACACTCTCAACAGCATATCTTGCCCTTACTCTAGCTCTTATCGACACTCTTGTCTTAGACTGTTCCCTAACAAGAAAGAAAGCATGGTTGCTCTCCAATCTGGTGCCTCTCGCTCTCGTCCTGCTCCTCGCCTCCTTCAATAAAGCAAAATTCATACTTATAATAAGCATTGGTGGCATCTTGTCAGGGACTCTCACCGCTCTTCTCGTTCTCGCAATGCTACCTCGCGCCAGACGCTCCGGAGATTTCAAATCAAAAGATAAAATCCAAGCCCCCTACTCCAAATGGCTTGCATGGCTGCTCGCCTTGTTATTTATCGGAGGCGCACTCGCTGAGCTGTTTTTTCTCCGTATCTGAAAGAATTCTACTCTGCCGCAAACGCCTGTTTCACACTAATGAAATTTCCTCTGGTGTTTTGATACCCTAACTGCTGCTCTTCTCCAGCATTCTTATAAAATCCCAGCGTCCACTTCTCGCCTTGCCTTTCAATCATTGTCGGTAAAGTCATGCACTCATCTTCATTGCATAATCCTATGAATCCAGAAGAATTAGACAACAGCTCACCATCGCCAGAATCAATAGTGCTCTTCTGCCCATCTATTGCTCTTCCAGTCAAAACACCAATCCAAAGCGCCCATAACAACAATCCAATAATCACAAGAAAAAAAGCTAAAACACCTAAAGAAACAGGATTTCTTCTCATCTTCTTTCCACTCCTGAGAGATATATAAAATTCAACAACCACTTAAAAGTAATAATTAAGAAAGGTTTAAAAGCGACTCGTTGTTTGCAGAAATATGATAATACCTATATTTGGAAGAATCTATGGAAATATTGAAGGTCTTTTTAACACCTTGCAATATTTGCAGAAAAATACTGGAAATGCCTTCCATTCAGTCCTTCAGCTTGGAGATATGGGGTATGTTAAAGAAAAAGAACGTTTAGAGAAGATGCAACAACATGAACCTCGGCTGATTGACGGGACACAGCGCTTCCTAACAAATTCTGAACTTTATAATAGATATTTTATAAATGCGGTAGGAGAAGAAAAGCTGAATTGCAAGGTTACATTTATAGAAGGTTTTAACGATGACCATACTCTTCTACAATCATTACGAGGGTTACATCCGGTAAGCAGCGTATGTGCAGACTCGTATAGAGTGCTCCAGTTTCTCCCAACAGGTGAAGGAATAGCTTATTACATAGACCAGGCACGTGAGGCGCATGTTGAAGCATTTGGCTACAATGCAGGAACCGCCAGAGAAATAGAAAAAGATTTGCCCCCGACGGCAGACGTACTTATTTCCTATGGAGAATTTAACACAAATAAAGAAGCGAAGAATAGTTGCGAAAAACGCTGTAAAGAGAAAGGTATTGCCATGCATTTGTATGGCACTCCAAATAGCTCTTCATCTCCCGCAAGTCCTTCTGTTTTACTACCCACATTTGCTCTAAGTGCTATGCCTACTTCTTTGCGCCCATATGAAGAAAATAAAGATTTTTTTGGTTGCATTCAAATAGATACAGAAGAAAATTACACATTTATTTCAGGAAAAGATTTTCTTGCAAAACATTAAAGAGGATAATCGAACAGTTCCTTTAGTTCCAGACCATCGGGCAGAGAAATATCTCCACGAATTTTAAGACCTTGTAACCCTTCAACACGGATGATACGGTATCCACGCAATTCAGGAGCAATAGACTCATGTACTGCACGAATCATTTCACTCAAACGCGCCCCATCCAAAACAATATCGCGTGAAATCTGCGCACCGCTCATGCTTGAACTAATATCAAAAGCAACTACCTTTCCGCTCGAATCACGAGTAAACTGAAATCCCTCTGAATTCAAAAGATTCTCATCACTATACACTTTAGAAGGGCGTTTCCTATCTTCATTCAATGCACGCGCAGTAAGTTCGTTGTCATCAGCTTTCGCAATCATGCTTTTATCTTCTATAATTTTGCCTCTTTTTCTAAACCCTTCTGCCTCTTTGCGTAGCAGCTCAGCAAGTGCATCCTGATGATGAATGTCGCGAGGTCCAATATTTCCTTCATCCCAAAAGCGCACATGATAACTCCCAAATTCGTCACGATATACAACACCCTTTGCGCCATATAATCTTTTCTCTGTATCATACACTGACTTGAAAATATCATCAATAGTATGAGGTGTAATCTTCGCCGCAGCAGTTGCAGAGCTGCCTACAAGAGTATCCTGTCTCTGTATCTTAAACAGCTGTTCCCGCGGCTCCTCAATCAGCTGCTCAAGAGTGCGTATACTCCGCTCCCCGTTGCTTCCCCTCCCAACCGCAAGAGTCCCGTCTACCAGTTTAGAAACTACCAGCACGCCATCTGCTGTCTGCGCAGGAACATTTTTATCAAACATCTTTACTGTTGCAGAAGGATTGTTTGCCGCCCGCGACAGCTTATTAACTGCTTCTCGTGCAGAAATGCCTTGGGGTGTCAAAGACGTTCCTTGTTGTTCAGAGACAACTTCTGCCTTCTCCATAGCTCTCCCCACCACCGCTTTCTGCCCCGCAGTCAGCTTATCCCGATACGGCGTGAGTTGCCCGACAAGTATTGCCCGCGCGCGTGAAATCGCCTCGGCAGTGATTCCTGTTGGGATTCCATGCTGCTCGACAAGCTCAAGATGAAGTAAAGCATCAGTTTTATCGGTCTGACTCGCAAGATCAGCAGGATTACTTATCAAGGCGTGTCGCGTCTCAAGATTAAGAGATCGCAAAAAAGAAAATTCCCCGTTATCAAGAAGTAGAATATTTGGATCAGGATGATTATAGTGATCGCCCAAAAATCTAAAAACTCCAAAAAGAAAATCTTCGCTAGTTTGAGAATACTCTGGTACAAGAATATCTCGTGTATACCCTAATTTTGTTATCAAATCGCTCCCCTCGATTAATGCAATCGCTTCATCAACCGATTCAACAGAAGTAATAAACGGAACCATATCACTACTTAAACTATCAACCTCGTGTAAAAATAAAATACGATTATTTGCACGGTCATACACGACAGGAATACGTTCGGCAAATCGCTCACGATTCCTTATGCCCCGCTCCTTAAAAGAAAGAGAAGGGGAATCTCCATAATACTGAAAAATACGATTATTCGTAATTACATGAATCGCTTCATGATATATACTTTCAAGTCTTGAAAGAAAATTAGAATCAATTTTTCCCTGAAAAGAAGAAGCCGATTGTAGGATTATTGCATTTGTTGAACGTGTGTAAAACCCTCCATCAGGGAGATCAGGATTAATATATACTAAAGTGCCTTGAGATTTCAGATATTCAAGCGCATCACGAAACTTCTGCTGGACATGGGGGAATGAAGAAAGTTTGTCAACAGATGCGCGCAATGTTTCAAAAGAAACCATATATTTAGAAGGATTAGCGTTTATTTCGTTAATTACTTTTTGGCGTTTTGTCTTACTTTGAATCGAAGTATCACATTCCCCACTACAAACAATATCCCTTTCCAACTCTCGCAAAGTATCCCCCTTCACAACCATCGGTCTTTTCGCCAAAACTTTGCGCATCTCCTCGTTTGCTGATTTAATAATCAATGCATTGTCGCTTGCTCCGACAATGCCTGCATCCTCGCCTACGCGCTGCATATACACCTGCGTCTCGGGAGCGTCAGGCGCGTGATACACTCGCTCGCCTGCCGCTTCCAATCCTTTTCCTAAAAGCGCAACATCCGTATCACTCGCAGATTTTTCAACAAGCACGCGCTCTGCTCTCTGTTTGCCGCCAAATTCAAACCATCCTCGTGGTTTCTCTCCAGTAATTAAAATTGTATTCGCATCAACGTCAGGCAGGACGGAGGGTAATTCTTTCCCGCGCACATACGGCAAGAAGAGCGAGCCATCAGAGGCGCGCATGATTCCATTGCTTTCGCTTTCCATGCCTGCAACATAGCGGCTCATCGCTTCCCAGTCTCTAAACTCAAGAATCGGAATTGCTCTTCCTTGTGCGTCAAACATTGTCCGCTTCGAAGTTCCCAGCACCGCGCCTGTTCCAGAATCATAATACACAAGTGCATCTCTATCGCTCACCCCTCCTGCTTCAGGCGCAATCACAGGTTCATAGTGCCCTGCTGTCCCTGCTCCTTTTGTCAAAGTCACCCAGTAATTCTTCACAGTTGAGCTGCCATGTGCAACGCTAATACCTGCGCGCGTCGCCGCTGCAGCGCTCCCGCCAAGATGCGCAAGAGGTGAGAATTCTCCTGTAATCGTACCAAAGATAATGCCTGCACCGGGAGAATACTGCTCAGCAAGCATGGTTCCTCCCACACCAATCGCTGTCCCTTCAAAAGCACCGACAGCAATTAAACTATTCGGATGCCGTGCTGCAAACGCACCGACAGCGTTCCCTCCAGATCCAGACTTGCTTCCTCCGGAATCTTCTGGAGATCCTCCCCCCACAGCAAACGATTTCCCCCCCATGCCAGCTTCTGAATTAGGCAACAGTTTTTTAGATTGAAATAAATCCTGCGCAGCAGAATTCTTCCCTGTAACGCGCGCAAGAGTATTACAGTCAGCAAGTGTCTCTGGGCGCAATTCACTCTCTTCGCCCGTGCGCATCAACGAAAGAATCTCGCAATACGTCTTCTGATTATAAAGCGCAAGGCGGCGTTGATACTCTTCAGAAGGAAGGCGCTCATCAAGATAAGTATCTGAATTCTCAAAAAGATCCGTATCTGCTTCAGAGACAACGACTGCACTTCCGTCATACATCGCAAGCCCCGAAAGAGATTCCGAAAGAGCTGAAAGTTCTGCCCCTTCAAATCCCTGAATACGATAATTATACTGGCTAAAAACAGACAGTTCTTCATCATTATACGTTCCTTGCTCGGCAGAAACAACTTCATGTATAAACCAAGGTCCATCTTCTGCGGATGCGCGCCAGATGATAATTTTATCTGCATCTAAAGGCGCGTCCCATTGCAATGTCATTCCTGTCAAAGAAGCGCGTAGCGCAAATCCCGAAATCGGAGAAAGCAAAGGTTTAGGAGAATGAGAAAATATCTTGTCATCAGCCGCCTGCGGAGTTTCAACTCCTGCAACAAGTGATTCTGGCGTTTCAATCCCCTCTTCAATCACATTTCCTGTCAAAGAAAGAGAAAGAAATACCATAATTCCCATAACAACAACCAATGTAACCAATAAGACAATCACCCCTCGTATGCGCATGCCTAAAAATGACTTTAAGATTATATAAACATTACTTGCTCAAAACACGACGCAATACCTCGCCAGCAACCTTAAAATCAGCTCTTTTTTCCGTAGCCTTCATAATCTCCCCCATGAGAAAATTGAATGCCTGATTGCCTCCTGCGTGATAATCCTCTACTGCCTTTGGATTTTTTTCGATAGCTTGCAGAATAACTCTCTCAAGCTCCTTCACATCGCTAATCTTTCCTGCTTCTGCTTCAGGCTTAAAGCTCTTTGGCACAAATTTATTAAGAATTTGTTTAGCTTGCAGTTCAGTAATTTTCCCGGATTTAACTAATCCCAGCAGCGTGATAAAATGCCCAGGAGTAATATCTACTTCATCCAGTTTTTTCTTATTATAATTCAGAACTCTTAACAATTCAACAGTTACCCATGGCAGGGCAAACTTGCCGTCAATCTTTTCAGCTACACGCTCAAAGAACACGACAAGTTCAATATGTCTGGCTAAAAGTGCGGCGCTTTTTTCGTCAATACCATGCTGTTTGATAAGTTTCTCTAACTTCTGCTCAGGAGTCTCAGGCAATTTTTGCCTTTGTGTCTCGATGAATAATTTATCAAAAATGAAAGGTTTCAAGTCAGGATCAACAATGAAACGGTAATCTTCACCGCTTTCTTTCTCGCGCATTTTTATTGTCTTGCCTGTCGCTGCATCAAACCTCCTTGTCTCACGCAAATTTCCGCCCTCGCGCGCCTGTCGTGAAAGCTCATGTTCAATAGCGAGTTGAATAGACTCTAAAGAATTGAGATTCTTAATCTCGACACGTTCACTTATTTTGGGAATGCTTACATTCACGTCTACTTTTATGCCTGCGTTTGAGTCTGCTGCTTTCAAATAAGCCAGATGATGCAACAATTTTCCAAGCCATGCCACAACTTCCTCTCCAGTCGTAAAATCAGGTTCAGTCACAATCTCAACCAAAGGCAAACCAGAGCGATTGTAATCTACTTTTCCTGTTTCAGGGTCCCAAGCAGCAGGATCTTCCTCGAGATGCATGCTTGAAATTCGGATGTCAAAGAATTTGCCGTTGACGCCAACCGGAACAGCATGCTTTCCCGAAAGTGTGTTCTGGTATCCTTTAGGAAGGTCAGGCCAGTTGTAGTGCTTGCGTTGCCATTGCAATTCCCGACTAATTGCGCAACTTAACATCAGACCGATTTGCACTGCCTTCTCAACAGCACTCTTGTTAGGAGCCATCGGCTTAGCCCCTGGCTGCCCTGTACATATCGGGCAAATATGAATATTGGGCTTCAGACCTTTCTCACGCGATGCAACACACATACAAAACAATTTCTCGCGAGTAACAAGATACACATGAATCTCCAGTCCAATCATGCCTTCAAGAACACTAATGGATTTCATACTCTTCTCATGAGAACAGGCTTTTTAATAATTTCCTAAAAAATACTTCATGAGCTGTAAAAGAAATGTCTACAAAGTAGTAAGTACAAATAACCCTCCTAATTTATCGTACAAACAATTTACCAAATTGCATAACCAATTCATAAACTCTCTGTAATCTTAATTCTTCTTATCAGACGTTTACTTCGCGAAAGTGCTCGCCACAATCAAAGGAAAAACAATCGTTGCATCCGCAAACACTTTCACGCTTTTCGCTTCTTTCTGTATTTTTCCCCAAGAAACAGCTTCATCAGGCAATGCTCCTGCATCACTACCATCAAATTCCTGCGAAGTATTGATATAAACGGCATAATCAGCTCCATTACGCAGCATATTTGCATTCAAAATCGCATGCTTGACAACTCCGCTGCCTAATATGATCAGTCCTGATTTTTTCAATCCGATAGTTGTATTATTAAGTCGTCTGATATCTTCCACCAAATCAATCTTAAAATCATCATGCTTAAAACTAAAAAAGTAGATATTATCCCCTAATGCTCCATCTCCGAGTGCAGGACAAAATACAGGAATCTTATTCTTCCAAGCCCACGTATAAATGCTTTCCTTATTGTCAATTTTTTGACCCATCTTCCAAATCAAATCATTTCCACATAAAATCTTCCCACTTTTCTTCTGCTCCTGATACAATTCTTCCAAGAGAGGCTGCATCCACTGCTCAAATGTCACATAACGGTTATTTGAAACAAAGATGTTGCCAATACGATTCACTCCTTTTCTCCGCAATTCTTCTCCTGAAGCGCGAAAATCACCTAAAACAAAATCACCAAGGCACTTGATAATATCCTCTTCAATGCCTCCTGTAGTCGTCACAAGCACATGCACTTTTTTGTGTTCCACAAGGTATCGAAAAATATCGCGCAACCCTGAACTCACTAAATTCGAAGTATATCCTAAAAAAATCGTTGCTTCCTGCTCAATCATAGTATTTACAATATCAATTGCCTGCGAAAAATGCGTCGCCTGAAATCCCGCAGTAGCATAGCTCTCAAGAATTTTCGCATGCTCAACTCCTTGATTGAAATCATAACCTTTTACCGTAGTACCCCTGACTTCTTCACTCGTACGCAGCAAGTTCTTCCTTGCTATTAATTCTTCTTTCTTCATATCTTTCTAAGATAAAAATGATATATAAAACTGGCGTTTTTAAACTTTCCGTAGAATTTATTCATACAAACAACTTTCATAATCTCTGCCAAGCCAAGAAGCAACGCGGCACCATACTTTTGTGAAAAAACCAGGTTCAGGGATATCTTCAGAAATATTGCGCTGTGAAGTATTGTTCAATGAAGGAATTGGCACGCCTTTGCCTTCCACGCAACGAACAAGAGTAAATTCCATAGCAACGTAATCTCCTTTGCTCCCTCTAAAAGTCTCAAGATATACAACGCGTGGAGAAGTATATTGAAAATGATTGAAGTTAATTGCGCTCCCGCTTCTTACAGGTACAACAAATGTGCCTGTAATGACTCTATTTTGTTTTCCAGGAGCCACAATAACACGCTGAACAACGAAAGGTGTCCTAACAACAGATGTGCCAGCCTGATTCAGGGAAGGAGAATACCAAAGTGCCCTGCAAGCGTGAGAAACACCATCAGGATATACTTCTGCAACACCAGTGTTAACAAGACGGTAAGAGATTTCTATATCCAGGTTTTTTGCTCTGGGACATTTAAAAGAAGGGGAAAGAGCGCTTACATAAAGAAGTGTCGAACTGCCGCGTGGAAGAGAATCATTCGTAAGTCTGGAAAGGTTTTGGTAAGCAAAATCGCAGTTCGCATATAATCCAGCATCATGTCGGGGATTAGGCAGAAACTGTGGAACAAGAAGAGATTTATCTAAAAAAGTCCCTCGCCCTATCAATCGCGGAGGCACAGAAGTCATGTTGACAGTCAGGTTTAACAGAATTTTGTTAACTGGAGGCTCAAGTTCGTATTCATCAGCCCCTGGCTGTATGCTTCCACTTTCATTTACTGATTCCTCAAAAAGTGAAGGTTCAGAAGGTAAATCGGGCTGTGCATTTGCAACACCTTCTGGAGTTAAAAAGTCCTCAAGAATGAAAGACTCAAAGAAATCCTCAGACTCTGGAGATAAAGGGTCAGGAAATCCAAAAGTTCTGCTATTATCTGAAGACAAATTAGAAGAAGAATTATTATTAGACGCCGCTCCTACAGAAGCGGCAAGCCCAATACATGAGCCGTCAAAACACCCCTGGCTGCAACTAACATTAAAACTAATAATCGCGCCATTGCCGGCAATTCCCAAACCAGGACCGCATAAAAATTCAGCAACCATAGAAGTATTGATGCAACGGTCAGTATAATTCCCTGTTCTGCTCACATTTCCCCCATAGTCATCTGCCCCGTTAGTAATTCCTTTAATGCTCGTATTCATGCCACCGTCAGAATCGTAGCACGCCTCTTCGCTTACATGCCCTATAAGAAAGACAGAAAAAATAGAATCAAAAGGCCAAAAAGCAAAAGCAATGCTCATGCTTATTAAAACAACAAAAACCGCGAAAAGAAAAACACTCCACCCCTGCATATTACTTGCACACAAAAGAATTATTTAAAGGTTGGGATTCCATCGCCAATTCAAAAGAACCACGAGATAGCGCGCAGGCGCGTTCTTGCGACAAGTACAATTGGACACGCAGCCGCAAAGATTGCGTGTTCAGGATTGCGCGCTAACCCTTTATACTTTACCTATGGAGAATTCCTGCAATCGAAAAGCTTATCTTCTATTTAATCTTTTCGTTTCTGTAAAAACGATACGACATGCACCTATTCGTGGTCAAAGCAACACTATGACTGGTCGTGGTACGTTTTTATTTCAAACTGGGTGTAATACCCCGCAGCTTGCTGCGCCAGTTTGAAATTAGAGATTTCCGTCTAGAAGCCGAGCGTAATACCCCATCAGCTTGCTGTGGGGACCTCAAGGTTTTCCAAACCTTGACGGCACTCAAGATTCAATTGCCAGAATCTTGATGTAGCGAAGGCTTAGGAAATCTCTTTATTTCGAGGGGGAGCTCTAATCATATACACGGCTTCAAGAACCATAAAGTATACCCGAGTCTCCCTTACAATCCTTTGTCATAGTACCATGAATTCTCGTTTTTTACGGAGCATCGCATGTACAATGCAACAAAGTTTTCTTGCAGTTGCACAAATTTTATCTTTAGCGCGAAGCGCTACTTTTCTAGAATTCTCATGTCATCATATACTAACATTTAAATACCAATGTTAAATAATATTAACATATGTTAGATATATTTAACAAACTAAGGCCATTCTTTGAAGACGTTTTTAGAGAGATATCTGTACGAGAATATGCCCGCCTCTGTAAGATAAGCCCCCCAACAGCTTCAACAATTCTAAAGAAATTTGCGCAGGAAGGCTTGTTATTACAAAGAGCTGAAAGAAACTTGTTGTTATTCAGAGCCAAGCGCGATCAATCACTACTTCATGATATGGCGATAGCTTATTGGAGAAACATTCTTAAAAAATCTCTTGAACCTCTACGAGAAAAGTTTGTATTTAAAAAAATGATTCTTTTTGGTAGCATTGCAAAAGGTGAGAACACCAAAGAATCAGATATCGACCTTTTCGTTGATATGAAACATACTTCTATTGTCACATTCGATATTGAGAAGACACTTAAGAGAAAAATACAGTTTCATTTTTCTGATGCCTTGCATAACAAAAACCTAACGCAAGCTATAAGAAAAGGAGTTGAAATCTAATGGACGCAATAGATTGGCGTGAATGCACCGTACGAAAATTAGCAAAACCTGTCGCATTAGACATGTATCTAATACACTCACTCTTAGAATCTTCTGATGCAAACACCATAGTTACAAAGTCAATTGCTCAAAGCGAACTGTCTTATTCTTCTATTGTTGTGTTAGCCTATGATTCTTTACGAATGTTGTTAGAAGGACTTGTTTTAAAGAACGGCTATAAAATATATAATCATGAATGCTACGTTCCATTCCTCAAAGAAATACTCCATAAGGAGGACTTAGCTGAAAGATTTAATGCTGCAAGATTAATAAGAGATGCAATCAATTATTATGGGAGACGCCTAAAGAAGGAAGAATTCGATGCAGCCTATGATAACATTATCTCTCTAATTACTTTAGTAAAGGAGATGGTAACACAATGAACAAAAAATCTCTTTTTCTTAAAATATTCAAACAAGCTCAAGCAAAATACGACAACGTAGAAAAGCGTCTTGCTGCAGAAGAGTGGAAAGAAGACTGGCAGACTCTAATTGCTACGATTTATTCGGCGCAGAGTCGCGATGAAACAACGATTCCTGTCATGGAATCGTTGTTCGAGGAATTTCCGACGCTTGAGAAACTCGCAAAAGCGCCCGTGATGAAGATTGAAGCATTGACAAAGAAAATTAATTATTACAAGACGAAATCTAAGAATGCAAAAGCAACTGCGCAAATGCTTCTTGAAAAACATAACGGAAAAGTTCCAGAGACAATTGGGGAACTGATTGAACTGCCTGGCGTGGGGAGAAAGACTGCGAACCTCGCCTTATCGGAGATTTATGCGAAAGACGCGATTTGCGTTGATACGCACGTTCATCGCTTGAGTAATGTTCTTGGATTAGTTAAGACAAAAACGCCTGCGCAGACAGAGCAGGCGTTAATGAATATTGTGCCGCGCAGGTATTGGAGCAAAATCAATCGGATTTTTGTCCTCTGGGGTAAAGATGTTAGGGGAAGAGAGAGAAAGAAATTGCTAAAAAATCTGAAAAAATAAAATGAAACTATAAAGTAGTTACAAAGAAAAGATTTAAATACTCTTAATTATCTCCAACTGTATGATACGATTTGATAAAATATTTCAAAATAAACCTAGAAAGCAGAAAAAGTCAAGAAATGAAGTATCTCATTCTGAGGAGACTCAAGAGAATAGAAGAGTAATAGGTTACACCTACGATGACGAAGGAAGAGTTTTATCTGCAACAGATATTTCTAAAGAAGACAATCTTTATCATTGTATTTTTACACGGGATAAACAGGGAAAGATTGTTCGGGAACTCCGGACTTATTCCGACGGCGACTTTGGGTATGTTAGGTTTATACAGTATAATGCTGACGGAAGCGTAGTCTCAACGAGGTATTGTGATAAAAACGATGAGCTTCTTCTTTTTCCTGGAGATGTTGAAATCTCTCTTGCGCAAAGTAAGGACTTTCCTAAAGTTTATCAAGTTGCATGGGGAAATGATGGTGTTGAATTAAATTATGATGTTGCACAGAAGTTACGATTGCCTGAACTTTTTGGTTCAAACGTTATGCAAAAGGATGCGTTCACTTTCTTTGATGCATATCCCTGGTTTAAGGATTCTCCAGAAATAAGACTTGACAGATATCCCTGGTTAAAATTTCCTCTTTCCACCAGTCTGTGACTGGTGGTCTAAACCAATAACTTTTT
>CAZKON010000022.1:0-15349 GCA_964554415.1 Candidatus Woesearchaeota archaeon
AAGCTGGTTGGATTCTTGTACCTTATTTATTGTGGGTTGGTTTTGCAATTGTTTTAAATTACTTGTCTGTTTGGGGTTGATTTATTTAGTTGTTGGCCAAACATATGGGAGATCAGGGGATTCTTTTCAATTAAATTTAGAATAATATTCATTATACTTTCTTAGTAGATTGCCTTTATGAGATGAATGAAATTTTTTATCTTCTTCGATTTCAGGTAATAATGATTTGAGATCATTTCTTATTTGATCTACCTTGTCAAGGATGTTTATCTTTTTCCCTTATCTGAGTGTTGATAAATATCTTGTCTTTGTTTTTTGCCATATACATTTTAGTTTTCTCCGTTTTATAAAGTCGGTATCCCGCTATCCTACCATTATAAAGAATTAGCTATTTTCGCTTGGTGTCGATGGGTCAGAGGCCCGTGATTGAACCCGCAAGGAGTCCAAGGATAAAAGCAAGGAAGATGATGAGAAGAGTTTCGAGAAACATCTTAAGAGATAATCTCGAGTTTTGTGACTTCGAGCGTTATTTTTTTGCCGAAACTAGAAAACCGCGCTTCTGCTTTTATGTGCTTGTTCTTGAGGGAACCTATATCTCGGCAGTTACAGGAAAGAGAGAGTTTGTTATCTAGAGCGAGTATGCGTGTGTTTGCATAGTGTTGTTCTGCTATGACTATGCCTGAAACAGAGACTTTTTGGTTTTCTTCAAGAGCTACAAGATCTGCGGGAGAAGAGATATTTTTTGCAGGCAGGAACAAGAGTATGCTCGCGAGAACAGTCAGGCAGAGCACGGCGAGCAAGAGTGCAAGGCGTTGGTTTGGCATATAAAGATAAAGGAGAAAGGTTTAAATTAGATTTCGGCATTGAAAAAGGATGAAAGGGAAGGAAGGAAAGAAGGAAAAAAATGCGGAATTAAGTGTTGATGAGAGAGTTGAGCTTATCAAGGGTGTTGGAGAAGGAGGAGAAATTATCGATGAGACAGAATTGAGAGGTTTATTAGAGAAGAAAGCACGGCCTGTTGCTTATGATGGATTTGAGCCAAGCGGACTTGCCCATATCCCTTTTGGTCTTCTCAGAGCTGAAAATCTGAAACAAATGCTGAAAGCAGGAGTGCATTTTAGACTATGGCTTGCAGATTATTTTGCGTTTATCAATAACAAACTCGGAGGAGATTTAGGAAGAATAAGAAGAGCAGGAGAATATTTTATCGAAGTATGGAAAGCATGCGGGATTGATACTAACAAAGTTGAAGTTATTTGGGCGTCTGATAGAATGAATAAACTTGAGTATTGGGATCGCGTTCTGAGAATTGCGAAAGAGACAACACTGAGTCGGAGTATGCGTGCGACGACAATCATGGGGCGAAAAGAAGGAGAATTACAGTCAACTGCACAATTGTTCTATCCGAGCATGCAAGTATCTGATATTTTTGAATTGGATGTTGACATATGTCAGCTTGGTCTGGACCAGAGGAGAGCAAACATCTTGGGCAGAGAGATGGCAAATAAACTTAAATGGAAAAAACCTGTGGTGGTGTCTCATCATATGATTCTCGGTTTACAGGGGATACAACAGGGAATGGATAAAGAAGAAGCAATAATCGCAAGCAAAATGAGCAAGAGCAAGCCAGAAAGCTGTATTTATATGCATGATAGTGAAGAAGAAATCAGAAGAAAGATTGGGAAAGCATATTGTCCTGAGAAAATTATCGAAGGAAATCCTCTTTTTGATTATTTAAAATATCTTATTTTCCGCAGATACCCAGAAATTGCAATTGAAAGGCCAACAAAATTTGGCGGTAATGTCACACTAACCTATGTGCAACTTGAGGAATTTTATATAAAGGGAGATGTTCATCCTCTTGACTTGAAAAATACTGTTTCAAAGTATCTAAATGAAATGATTCGACCGGTACGTGAATATTTTGAGACAAACAAACAGGCGAAAGCACTCTATGAAGAAATTAAAGCCTATGCGATCACACGCTAATCCTTCACTTCTGCGGTTTGATCATGTCAAGGAACTTGACAGAAAACCGCTCCCTTCAGGGCGACGGTTGTTCCTTGAGCATCCAAAGCACGAGCGCTCTCCCAAACCACAGCTTTTAAGCCGTGGTTTGCATCGTGCTTTTGATTTCCTGAACAATACTATAATTCTTCGGTATTCTTTTGCCCGTGGCATAGGCATACAAGAGCGCTACAAGAATGCCATTGATTGTTGTACTGAGAAGCATAAGTACAACAATCCAAATCAAGAGAAATATTCCTGTTATCGCCAAGAATAAATTATCACCTATTAGTATTGCGCCAATGAAGGGTATGACTCCTAGCAAAGCTAATATAAAGAAAAGCGCGCCAGTTGTAAACTGCGCGGTAATGTTCTCCCCCCAAGTTTTGACAAATAAATATTTTGAACGCTGGAGTGCTTTGAAAACTGAAAGGTCTTCAATTACTATCAAAGGTATAACAAAGAAACTGAAGAGATGCCAACCTGTTTCCAGAGTCGAAGCGCCAATATTGCTAGCTGTTTGTGCGCCTCGAGATTTTCCCCTGCCAAAATTACGAATTATCTGAATAAAGACTGTAACGAGAGTAAGGAACATTGCCCAGAATATAATTGAGATTATCCTTTTGGCAGGCAAAGATAAACCTGAATAAAACGTGGGGCTTTTTCCTTCACAGCGCTGTAGTGTGGAGGTTATCACTGCTCCTTCGAAGAAAATAGAGACAGTGTATGCTGTGAAAAGGAAGAGAATGACAAATATGTAACGTGTCATGTTTGCCAGTGAAGGAGATGATAGAGAAATGATAAGTCCTGAGCCGATGGCAATGAAGAAAAAGAGTGCAATAATCCAGAGTACGCCCAAAGCTGCGCAGAGAGGGTAAAGAATAAGTTCTTTGTCCTGTTGTAAGACTTTGAGTGCGGCTTTGGTTAGCTGCCAGCCAGTACGAATTCTTTGGAATATCATGTTTATTTATAAGAACACGAAAAGAGTATTTATTCTTTCCTTAGAGGAGACGTGCCAATGCCTAAATCCTTTACTTTGTATGAAATTCAATAATATCTTTATCTTTGAGCGTATGAGAAAGACCGACGCGTTGGTTTGGGAATTTGCTGCTTGGTCCGGTAAGGCGCGCTTCTTTGACTTTCGTTGAGAATCCCTTGAGGATGCTTTCTGCAACGTTATATACTATTGCACCTTCCGGCAATACTACCGGAAGAGTAGCAGGAGGTTTGCCGGGTTCTTTTGTATAGACTCTAATGACACGCATGCCCTGCACAATTTGTTCTTTTACTTTACTGATGTTTTCATTAGTGAGCGTTGAGACTAAGATTGCATTTAAGCGCTTGCTTTTGACAGTCATTTCAAGCTTACGACGCTGTTCCTCAGACAAGATATCAACTTTTGTAACGATAATCAATCTTGTGCCATGTGCGCGTGTGAGATATTGTTCCAAATGTGGAAGGTCTTCTAACTTTTCAATCACTAAAAGCAGACAGTCTGCGGTGTTTACAAGACCAATATCAAACGTTTCGCTTGTTACTGCAGGAAGATCAACAATCTGCGCTCTTACCCCCTGATAATCCATCGTGCCTAACTCTGGCTCCTGTGTGGTAAATGGCAGTGACGAGATGTAAGGTCGTGCATTTGTGAGAGAGGCAAGCAATGCTGATTTTCCCGCGTTTGGCAAACCTATGAGTGCACATTGATATCCCTCTTTTTTTATAGTTCTACGCGAAGATTTGCCCACTGAACGACCTTTTTCTTTTTTCTCCAGAAATTTTTTCAGGCGAGAACGTAGTAAGGCAAGCAAGTTCTCAGAACCTTTATGGCGAGGAGCAGTGCGAATCATTTCTTCAAGACAACGTATTTTTTCTTCCAGTGTCTGAGCTTCTAAATAAGCTTTTTCTGCTTTTAGGTATTCATATCCTGCGTTGATTGGCATAAAGAAAGATAGAAGAAAGGTTTATTAAGCGTTTTCTTTTTTATTGAAGATGGAACTTCTTCGTAAAAAACTAAATAACGGAATGACTGTGATATGCGAGAAGCGCGACCTGCCTGTTGTTGCAGTGAGCATTTCTAATCGGTTTGGAGCAGGAGTTGAAAATGCAAAGATTAAGGGAATATCTCATTTCATTGAACATATGGTTTTTACCGGCACGAAAACACGGACACATGAAGATATTACCAGAGAAATTGAGAAAAAAGGAGGAATAATTAATGCATTTACTGCTAACGAAGTTACTTCTTTTTGGTTCAAATTACCGAGCGAGCATGTTTTCTCTGGTTTGGAGATTTTGCAGGATATTCTCTCGAACCCTGTTTTTCCTGCGGAGAAATTTGAGAAAGAGAAGAAAGTTATTACAGAAGAGATTAAAATGTATCATGATGAGCCACAGAGAGCGGTATACGATGCACTTATTGGGAATCTCTATGAGAAGCCGTTTGGCATGAGTATTGCAGGAACTAAAATGACTGTTTCTGCACTTGAAAGAGATTTTGTTCTTGATTATTTTAGAGAGCACTATTCGCCTGAACAATATATTGTAACAATTGTGGGAGATGTTGATTTTGAGGCGGTCTGTTCTTGGTTGGAGAAGAAATTCCTTACGGGAAAGAAGAAAGCAATCGGAATAAAAATTACAAAGCAGAATAAGGAAAGTGTTGAAGAGCGAGATGGCATTGAGCAAGCGCATTTTCTTTTCGGAGTGCATGCCCCTTTGATATATGAGAAAGAATATGCTGTGCTGGAAGTGCTTGATGCGTGGCTTGCCAACGGGATGTCTTCACATCTTTTTCTGACGATTCGCGAGCAGAAAGGTCTTGCGTATATTGTTCAAAGCACATTGAATAGTGAGAAAAGCCATTCTTATTATACTATTTATGCAGGAACGCGCAAAGAGGCGATTGGAGAAGTGAAAAGATTAATTTTGGAGGGATTTGAGGATGTGCAGAAAATGAGTGAGCAAGAGCTGAAAGAGGCAAAAGAGCGTTTGATTGGATTGCAACAGATATCTAAAGAGGAAAGCTCGCGCGTAATGATGGAACTTTTGTTTTATGAGCTGGCGACACGAGCCGAAGAGTATTATAAACGGGAGAAAAGAATTAAAGCGGTGAAACTTGAAGAAGTGAAGAATTTGGCTAGAGAGATGGTAAAAAAGCATTCGACAGCTGCGATTGTGCCAAAATAAAACTATCTTTTACTGTTTGAGTGCATTGCAAAAAAGGTTATTATAGGGAATCACATACAAATATTACGATTATTAAAGTGATTCCCTATCTATCGAACAACTAAAGAACTACGAATATTAAAGTTATTTGATATAACAAGATGTCACTTTTTATAATGAAAGAACTGATTTTATGCTCTATCACGTTGCAATACTTCATAGGATTCGTTCAATATCGTGTAGAGAGAAATTGCTTTTTCCCCTATTATCGGTTTGAGTTCTTTTTCTGATGCCAGAAATATATTTTTGAGAGTCTTAAAGTGTGCAAGCAATTTCTTGGCTGTTGCTGGGCCGATGCCTGGAAAGCCTTCGAGAATATATTGAAGTTGTTCTTCTTTTGTTTCCGGAAGACGAGAGAGGCGAAGAGAAATTTCTGAAGAGGGCTTCCTGCGAGCAAGCAAGGAAAGATAATTGGCTGTATCGGATTCGCTTTCTGTGAGAATGAGTGGCATTTTTTCTTGTAATGCGAGGGAGAGAAAGAAGCCGCGGATGGCATTTTCATGGAGCACTTCGTTGTTTGTTAGAGCATCTGAATGACCTTCGATGATTATTAGCGAGGAAGAATATTGCTTTAGATTTTTTATCTGGGTGAAGATGCGTTTACTGACAATTGATGATTTGAGGTCTTGAATCGTTTTTCTTTCTATTGCGATATTGTTAATAAGGTAGTCTGCTACTTCAAGATGCTGGAACTGGAAGGGAATTTCAAGACAGGAGAGTTCTGCTGGGACGAGAGAGTTTTTTTCGTGGATGTCAATGATTATTTTTGAGGGTGCGGGCAGAGAGCGAAGCGGTTTTGATGAGAAGATATTGTGGAAAGTCATAGCATAATTGCATTGAATGAACGGAAATGTTCATCACCTGTGACTACTTTTGCATCGAGAGCCAGGGCTGAAGCAAGAATGAGTGCGTCAGCCATACCCCAATTCTTTATCTTTTTCTTATTTTCTTCATTTATTATTCCTGCAGAGCGTGCGAGTCTAGCATCTACTACAACAACTTTAGTTCTTGCAATAATAAAATTAAAGTCTTCTTCAAAGTTCTTACCTTCACGTTTATATTTATCTGTAAGTTCTGCGATAGTTATTGAAGATGTTGCACTTTCCCCACTTTCGATATATTTCTTCGCAATTTTTCCCTTTTCAGTCCCATTAAAATATTCTATCCATGCATGTGAATCAATTAGATATTTATAGCTCATGAGATGCAGCGCGCTCGTTTTCTTTAAAAGGTTTGAGCGATTTTAGCTGTGAACCAAATCGCGATGAGGGCAGGTTTTCCGCCTTTTTTGCTATTTTAAGTATTGTTTCATCCATGCTTCGTGCATCTAATTTTCGTTTAAGGTACATAAGAAGTTGAGCTGTGCTTTCTTTTACTGCAATCGTTGTTTCCATGATATAACTATACTTATATCTATATATAAATCTTTCTCCCTGAAAAAGAGCAGTTAAAGTTACTTATAAGTGGTAACTCGTAACATTTAAATAGCTATTTTGAGAGAGGAAAGCATGGCATTTGAACTTTGCGAAGAACATGAATATACACCTGAACGAGGAGAGCGGAAGCCGTGGTTTGTTAGCCGAGAAGGAAACATTCTTACAAGAGGGCAAGAGTTGTTTAATGAGGGATATCATATTGGAAGCACTGCACTGATTCTTGAGCGACGCCTGCACTCAATCAAAAAAGATTGGCAAACTTGATGTCTTGACAGCGCGGATTTGTTCGTGTATCATCGCGACGGACGCGTAAAATATGTGCAGGACGGACTTGCGTGCCTTGCGTTGCTTACACAGTTATCTGTTCAGAACGGAGCGTTTGTTGGCGATGATGCGTTGTATGATGCGCTGCCGGGAAGAGAATGGCAACGCGATGCTCAACTTTGGGATAGGGATTTGAGCGCGGAAGAGCGGAAGAGCCATGGCCCGTGGGATGCAGCAGCGCGCGAAAGGCAGCTGCTTTTGGAGTATGGTCGTCAATTTCATAAAAAGGGCGAGGCAATGGGTGTATTTTTGCCAGAAACTCCTTCACAGACAGTGATTCGGGCGGCTTACGTCGGCGGGCTCGGGGCCGGGTCGCAGCTCGATGGCTGGTTCAGTCTCGACAACGACTATAGGCAGCTCGTCGGGTTAGCGCCAGAGGCGCTCAACGTGCTGGCGCGAAAATATCCTCAATACGCTGCGGTTTTTGTTTCACACGCAAATGAAGTAAGGACAGGATTGGAGAGGTATTTCGCTACGGCTGGGCAGGGGCCGGTGGAACAGTTAGGACGGCAGGAAACAGGAAACATGTTGAGTGGGGCGAGCGTGCGGGAGCAGAAGCAAGAAAAGCCGTATGTTGAAGTGAAGAGTAAGAGCGGGTTTTTGCCTGGAAGAGAGAATGATATTAAGATTGGCGAGGCAGGGAACTATGTGCACGAAGATGATGTTTTGCACGCAGTCAATATTGTTGAGAGTGGGGGGAAGTATCCTGCTGAACTTGTGAGTGATTTGAGAAAGACGCTTGAAAGAAATTTGCGGAAGGGGAAGGAAGAGAAAAATGAGTAAGACAATTGTGTTTGAAGTGCAGTAAGCAATTACATGTCACATGCACAAATAAAACCTTTTTCTTTTTTGAACTTTTTTGTTATGACGTAACATTCTTTAAGTTTAAGGTCCAGAGAGAGCTGCTTAAGTTTAGAGAGGTCTGTAGGGGTGCCTGTTTCTTTTACTTCAAGAGCAATCTTTTTGTCTACAATAAAATCAATTTCTCCTCCACTACGCCTTTCGTAATACGAAAGATGGGCGTTCTTATGCACTGCTTGAAACAGTGCGTTCTCAAGAATTGCTCCTGAAGAAACCCGCGCGAAAGCGTTAAGTATTCCTGTGTCACAGAAATAAACCTTTTTGGCTCCGCTTACTTCTTGTCCCACATTTCTGCTGAAAGGTGAGAGCATATTGATGAAATACGTTGCTTCCAAGAACGAAAGATAAGAATAAAGCGTTGGCCTGCTTACGCCGATTTCTTCTGAAAGATTGTTTATGTTCAGTTTTGTCCCTGTACGCTGCATTAATAGCAATATCACATCTCTTAAAACACGTATCTCTTTTATATCTGCCAATGTTCTGACTTCGTGCTCAAAATATGACTTGAAAATATCCTCGAGCCATTTCTTTTTTTCCTCCTTTGTTTCTGCAAGCACAACCTGTGGAAATCCCCCAAATTCAAGGTATTCTTCGTAGAATTTTATTACTTTTTGATAACCTATTTCATTCTTTAGTTCATCTTTTTCTTTGAACGAAGAATAAAATACTTTTTGCACGCCTTTAAATGCGAGAAATTCCTCGAAATCGAGAGGGTAGAGCTCAAAAAGAATCTTTCTCCCTGCCAGACTTTCAGGAAATAGGTTTTTAAGATAAAAACTGCTTGAGCCGGTTAAGAAGAACTGGATGGGATGATGATCGAAAAGATATTTTATTGCGGGAATTATTGAAGGCATTGTCTGAATCTCGTCCAGAAAGAGATAGGTTTTCTTTTTTACATTAATTCCAAATTGTTGCAGATTTGCAGTGATGTTGTCGTAGTTTTCTTCCTGAAACACTTTTTGTATCAGGGGATTCTCGAGGTCTAAAAAAACTTTGTTTGTGGTTTTTATTTTATCATAGAGCATGCGGAAGAGCGTTGTTTTTCCCACTCTTCGCATTCCTGTTACAACAACGATTGTCTTTTTATTAATCCATTGCTGGACATCCTTGAGTAGTTTTCTTTGATAGAGTGCCATTTTAGTGTAAATCTATACTTTACATTATTAACTTAATAATGTAATGAGTTGTTTATAAATCTTTCTCTTTGAACAAGAGCTTACGAGTTACTTATAAGTGGTAACTCGTAACATTTAAATAGCTATTTTGAGAGAGGAAAGCATGGCATTTGAACTTTGCGAAGAACATGAATATACACCTGAACGAGGAGAGCGGAAGCCGTGGTTTGTTAGCCGAGAAGGAAGCATTCTTACAAAAGGGCAAGAGTTGTTTAATGAAGGATATGCTATCGGCAGTCTTGCACTTGTTCTTGAGCGACGCCTGCACTCAAGCAAAAAAGATTGGCTTTACTATTTTGACAGCGCGGATTTGTTTGTGTATCATCGCGACGGGCGCGTAAAATATGTGCAGGACGGACTTGCGTGCCTTGCATTGCTTTCACAACTATCTGTTCAGAACGGAGCGTTTGTTGGCGATGATGCGTTGTATGATGTGCTGCCTGGAAGTGAATGGCAACGCGATGCTCAACTTTGGGATAGGGATTTGAGCGCGGAAGAGCCATGGCACGTGGGATGCGGCTGTGCGAGAGGGGCAGCTGCTTTGGGATTATGGTAATCAATTTCATAAAAAAGGCGAGGCAATGGGTGTATTTTTGCCAGAAACTCCTTCACAGACAGTGATTCGGGCGGCTTACGTCGGCGGGCTCGGGGCCGGGTCGCAGCTCGATGGCTGGTTCAGTCTCGACAACGACTATAGGCAGCTCGTCGGGTTAGCGCCAGAGGCGCTCAACGTGCTGGCGCGAAAATATCCTCAATACGCTGCGGTTTTTGTTTCACACGCAAATGAAGTAAGGACAGGATTGGAGAGGTATTTCGCTACGGCTGGGCAGGGGCCGGTGGAACAGTTAGGACGGCAGGAAACAGGAAACATGTTGAGTGGGGCGAGCGTGCGGGAGCAGAAGCAAGAAAAGCCGTATGTTGAAGTGAAAAGCAAAAGCGGGTTTTTGCCTGGAAGAGAGAATGATATTGAAGTTGATGATGCAGGAACGTATGTGCATGAACAGAAAATGAATCAGGCATTGGAAAATGCGTTGTGCGCGGCAAAGAGCGAAGAAGATAGGAATAGAATCCGAGATACGTTTTATCTTAATCTTCAGAAAAAGGAGGAAGCATGAGCAATATTGAGATGGTGCGCGAAAAAGAGGCCTTTGTTGGCAGCTATGCGTTCGGGAATTTAAACGGCTTTCTGGCGCGGGATGAGAGGAAATGATTACTTTTATACGACCATTACTGCGCAGGAAACTCTTTCTTTCCAATACACCCTATTTTTTGCGAAAGAGCAGGGAATATGAGTAACGAGATTCTTTTGCGAGAGCAAAGTGTAGAGGAATATTTAAGGAGTTTGCAGAACCTGGAGTTTCCTGCGTCGCTTGACAGAAACAAATATGTTGTTGTGCCGCATAAAAATATGCTTATCGCTTTAGGGCAGAGCGACAATGGACTTGACTTCTCTGCAATGCGAAAGTGTGTTGTACGCGAAGGATACAAGATGCCGCGCATTGACGCATTTATGACACACTATTGCAATGTGCGCGACGCTGCACTAGGTAAGACAGAGTTGTATGATGGGAATAGCAGGAAGATAGAGAATAAACTACACAAATTAGGGTCTTTGCACAAAAGAATTGAGCGTCGGTTCTTTCTTCTTATTTTTTAACTCATCTTTGACGGATTGGATTGTTTTATACATCTTTCTTTCTCTGGCAGAGGAAGCCCAGTGATTGATTTCATCGCGCGTATCTTTGGTGACGAGAATTATGAGCTTGCCTTTGGAGAGACGGGCTGTGCGACCTGTTCTTTGGATTTTTCTGATTGCTGAAGGCACCGGCTCATAGAAGATAACTGCATTGACCTCTGGAATATCCAAACCCTCTTCGCCGATTGAAGTAGCGATGAGAACATTGATATCATTTAATTTAAATTTGTCAATGATTTCTTTTTGCTCTTTTTGGGAGAGACCAGTAGAGCCATGTTTTGTCTCCTTTTTTGCCTGACCTACAAAAATAGCGGGCTTTGCTGCAGGGAACTGGGAAAGACGATAGTGGATAAGGGAAGCGGTGTCGCGGAATTGTGTGAAAATGATAAGTTTTGCTGTTGGAGAAAGAGAAAGCTCATTTTCTACGAGAACAGCGAGTTCCTCGATTTTCGGATGCTCGACTTTTTTGGCGAGGAGAGATTCAAGGGAGATGAGAGAAGCGTTGAATTCAGGAGTTGCAATCAGTTTTTGGACTGCTTTGCTCTTATTTTCCGCGGCTTGTTTTTGCAAGCCTTTAAGATAGGCATGGAGGCCTGAAAGAGTCTGCGTTTCCAAGAGTTCAATGGCGTGAGAGATTTTAATTGCCTGCGCTGTGAACGACATGCCTATCATCGCATGAAAGTTCCTTCCTGCAGCTTGCATGGCAAGACGGTTTTGAAGTTTGAGGAGAGTTATTTTATTAGCCGGTTCGTGGAGCAATTTATGTTTTCTGAGGTCTTCGATGCGCGCATCGAAAATACGCTTCAAAAGGACTCTGAGCTCGATAAATTCGTGCGGGAAGGGAACTTCGATTTTTTGAAATTCGAGAGTTTGAATATAGGGCTTTACGTCTTCAGAATCGCGATGGCGCAGCTCTATTTCTTCGATGGAAAGATGCTCGCAGATTTGCTTAATAAGCTCTGAAGAAGAGCCGGGAGAAGCTGTGAGGCCGAGAATACGTTGTTGATGAGGCGCAGCTTGCTCTTTGTAGCAGGCGACAACTTTGGTGTAATCGTAGTTTTTGAGGCAGCGATGCGCTTCATCGATAATTAGAAGAGAGACGTCGTTGAGGTCGTAGAGTGCATTTTCAAGGTCATTGGCGATACATTGTGGAGTTGAGAAGATGACTTCTGCGGTTTGCCAGATTTTTTTTCTCTTTGGTGCTTCGACAGAGCCGGTGAAGAGCTGGAGGTCTGCGAAGAGTTCCGGGAGATGTTTTTTAAAATATTCGAAATGCTGCTCTACGAGAGGTTTTGTCGGGGCGAGGAAAAGGATTTTTTTAAGAGGAAAGGATTTAAGGCGTTCTATTGTCAATAAAAGTGCTATCAAGGTTTTGCCGAGACCTGTGGGAAGGACGACTAAAGTATTGTGAGATTTTGCTGTCTCAAATATTTTTTGTTGGTAAGCACGGGGTTGGATGGAGAGGAGGGACATGAGATTCAAAGGAAAGAGTAAGAGTTAAAGGTTGCGGTTATACAATTTGGTTTGCCGAGAATTTTCACTTATTGCAACGCGATGGCGTAGCCTGTGAAAATCAGAGTGATAACCGCGAGAGTTGCATACAAGACGCGTGAACCAAAGAAGATTTGCGTACCATCTAGTTTTGACAATGGGAGCATATTGGAAAATGCATAAAACGTGGCAAGCTTGGCAAGAGGCTCGGCATTCCAAGGCAGGAAATACGCAATGAGCGCGAGGATTAAGAGTGAAACAGTGCCTGCAGCACCAATTAATGCATTGTGCCAGTCAGTCATGGAGACATATGAGTATACATTTGTGTGACCGAACGCACGAACTGCACGTGTTTTCTTAGGAGTTGTTTCATATGTTAAGAGAGACATTAATCTTGCTGTTCCGAAGGAGAAAAGCGCAACGATTATAGGAAGGATGACTCCAATAGGCAGAGGTTTCTTAAATCTGTCTTGTTTGTGGAGACCCCATCGCTCAAGCGTCCAGATTTTATGTTCCACGTCGCTTTCAAGCAGGAATGCGAACATTTTTTTTGAACTTATTGCTACCAGCAAGATGATAAATGCAAAGATTAATGCTTCTGAAATTGTTGGGCTTGCATTCCCAAAAATTGTTGGAGCTATGATAAGCGCTACTAAAAGCACAAATGCGATAAGGATGTGCATTATTTCCCCAGATTTCATTAAAAACAAACGAAGGACTTTTATATAAAGATTATGCTGTTCTGCGCATGTATAATCTCTATGGATATATTAACAAACGTAAAGTATAAATAGTGTATCATGTAAGTTGCATGTATGTTACGCATAAAAAAGGTCAGCGAAGTGCTTGGAAAACAGGTGTATACTGCAGAAGGAGATTATTTTGGGCAGGTTGAAGAGGTCAGCCTTGTTGATAATAAAATTGAGGGATGGAGAATAAGAGTGGGACCAGGTCTTGCAGGTGTTCTTGGCGGGGCCCGCGGTGTAATTATTCCCCATGGATTTGTTAAGGCAATCGGGGATGTTTTTATTATTACTAAGGGTTCTTTGCCTTCTCGTGATGAAAATGTTGCTGTGAGCGCTGAAGGTGCCGGGATGATAGCTGCCGCAGACGAGCTGTTGTAAAAAAAATTATGAAAAATGAGATTCCTTTATGGACATTGCGGTGGTTCATTGCCCTTTGGGTTTTTTCAGGCATGCTTATTGGTGCAGGCGCAGGAATGTGGTTTGCTGAGACAACTTTCGGCGCACGAGAGACTATTGCAGACTTGTGGTTCTTTTGGATAGGTATTATATTATATTTCATTGTTGCAGGCACACTTGGGCGCACATATCTTAAATTAGTCAAATTGCTTGCTTAGACAAATCGGCTCCATCCCATAAATACCCTTTTTTTAGGCGCGCAATAAGACACGCAATCTTTGCGGTTGCGTGTCTTATTGCACTTACGCGTAGAACGCGTTTGGCGCGCTTAATTATGGGATGGAGCCAGACAAATCGAATATTATTTAAAGGGCAGAGATTTGAAGAGTGAATGGTTGCACCCACTCTCTTTAGCTCTCCTTTGGGACAGACGGTTTTAGTATTTGTTCTTGTTTTTGTTGGCATTTTCGCCATACTTCAAAAGTCAAAAGTGTTTGGCGATGGGAAGAAGCAGATTGACGCGCTGGTTGCTGTTGCAATGGCTCTTATCGTCGCGTCAGTGGGCTATGCTATTGATTTAATCAGCAATCTTGTACCAGTTATGGCTGTTGCACTTGTTATTATTCTTGTTTTTATGATTCTTTACGGAAGCGTGCATGAGAAAGAGTTGAAGTTACCCAATGGCATAAAATACGCGTTCGGTGTTGTCATCTTCATTGCCGTAGCAATTGCAGTTCTCTACTTTACACCCGCATGGAACTATCTTATGGATATATTCTCTGGGGGGGAGGGTTCTGCGATTTTCATGAACCTCATTTTTATTGCAGTGATAATTGGAGCTATTGCGGCTGTGCTTGCTGGCAGCAAAAGCAACAACGCTAGTGCTAAGAAAGAGTGACGATTACGAAACATATTTAAACGCATTTCGAATAGTTAAAGCATGGTGTTTGACCTCGGTTCAATGCTCTCACAATGGGAAAGTTATGGGCTTTTTGATTATCTACTGCCTTTCTTGCTTATTTTTGCTATTGTTTACGGTATTTTATCATATGCTAAAGTGTTTGGAGATAATAATGGAGTGCATCTGACTATTGCACTTGTTGTTGGCATTCTTGCATTACGCCTTGGTTTTGTCCAGGACTTCTATCGCGAGGCATTTCCGCGGCTTGCTGTTGCCCTTGCTGTACTACTTGTCTTTCTTATTCTTGTTTCTGCGTTTCTGCCTGAAACAAGCCATAAGAAGGGGTGGTATATAGGGCTTTATTCTCTTGGGGGCATTGCTGCATTAATTGTCGTATTTAATTCATTCAATATATTAGGGTATTGGGGCTCATCTTGGTGGTATGACTGGGGCGCGCTTATCATAGGTGCGCTGATTGTCATAGGTTTGATTATTGCAATTAGCGTTTCTGGCAAAAAGAGCGGCGGTGGAAGTCATCCATGAGAGATACTACAGAAATAACATGACTGTCATTGATTTTACTCCGCTTTCTGAAATTCTTCCTCTACTCATTTTTTTAGTTGTTTTCATTCTTACTTTTGCAGTATTAAACAAGACAAAAGTCGTTGAGAACGCTTTTATGCAACTTATAATTGCGTTCTTGTTGTCTACTATCTTTATAACTGCTACTGGCGCGCGAGATTATGTGGAGATAGTTACACCATGGTTTGCTATTTTACTTGTATGTTTGTTTTTTATCATGGCAGTCATGGGTTTCATCGGAAAAGATGTTGATTTTATGAAAAAAGGCATCGGCGGCGCATTTGTAGCTATCCTTATACTCACTTTCGTTGTTTCAGGAATATTTATATTCTCGACAGGTTTGCGAGCGTATTTCGGAACTTTCTTCTCTTCACCCCGATTGTATAGCGGAGTTTTATTAATTGTAATCGCTGCGGCAGTCGGATGGGTACTATTGAAGAATGTTGCAAAGAAATAATTTATTGTATAGAAACTATAAAGGGGCTAAGCATTTAAGGCTTAACCCCTTG
>CAZKON010000023.1:0-15026 GCA_964554415.1 Candidatus Woesearchaeota archaeon
AGACTGAGAGAATCTCCGATTCTCGAGGCCATCAGGAATTGACAATTCCTGAGGTTTCCGTCTTGAAGCCGAGCGTAATACCCCATCAGCTTGCTGTGGGGACCTCAAGGTTTTCCAAACCTTGACGGCACTCAAGATTCAATTGCCAGAATCTTGATGTAGCGAAGGCTTAGGAAATCTCTTTATTGATAAATTGAATTATCTTTTCCTTTTTTTAATTGGTTGTAATGTTCTATGCCCAGTTTTTGGTAGTCTTTCTTGTTCATATTATGTTGCTGAATTAAGTGCGAAGCGTATTGCCCTCCGAGATGGTGAGGAATCAAGACATAATCTACTCCGGCCTCATACAAATCAAACGCTGTACGTGGCTGCTCTGCTGTAGCGATAAAAACCGCTTGCGACCCAGACTTCTTCAGTCGTTCTTTTATAGTAAGGTTTGAAGCTTCATCAGGTATTGTCGAGATAATCATTTTAGCTTTTGCTAATGGGATTTCAGTGAGGAAATCAGGGTCTCCACCATCTCCATAGATGCAATTGATTTTCTCTTTTGCCAGAACCAAGATTGTTTTAGGATTGTAATCTACTATTACAAATGAAAGTTTCATTGCTTTAAGCTTTTCTATTATCTTATATCCAATCCGGTGATATCCGAAAAGCACAACATCATAATGCTTATTGTTCTGGTAATCTGGCTTATTGTTTTTTCCTTCAAACATGACTAAAAAGCGGGATATTTTACTGAAAATTGAGTGTGCATAGTAAATGCTGTAACTGCTTGCGCCTATGGTTATTACTGCAATCAATATTGCAAGACTCATAATCTCTTGACTTAGATGCCCCAGCGTGAAACCAAGCAAAGTGATAATCAGGGAAAATTCACTGATTTGCGCAATACTTGAACCTGCCAGGAAATTGGTTCTTTTTCTATATCCAAAAAAGCGGAGAACTGTCATAACTATGAGGGGTTTTCCTATTACGACAAACAAGGAGAATATAAGTGCATTTTTTATTAATCTTGCATCAATGTTCCCTGCAAGCTGACTGCCAAAGAAAACGAAAAATAGCACTACAAAGAAATCACGAAGAGGTTTCATTTTTCCGCTTAATTCCAGCGTATACTTGCTTGAGGCGAGAGACATGCCTGCTATGAGCGCACCAATCTCAAGTGAGAAACCGAGAGTATCAAAGAGAGTTGCAAGAGAAAGCGCCCAAGCTATTCCGAAAAGGAACAATGCTTCCTGATTCCGTGCCAGATAGTCTAAGATGCGCGGCAGAATTACTCCTGACAGCATTAGGACACCTGCACTTGCTCCGAGTGCAATACCTATTTTTCCGACTACCCAGAGTGCGCTTCCATGATTTTCTACAAGTGGAATTGCCATCAACGCCAAAGCTGCGACAAAATCTTCTACTATAAGTATGCCCAGTGCAATGCGTCCATGCAATGTATCAGTCTCTTTTTTGTCTGATAATATTTTGACTACTACAACTGTAGATGAGAATGCCAGCGCTGCACCGATGTATAGTATCTCATTGCTGCCAAAGCCAAGACCAAAAGCAATCAGAGCACCGATGCCCCCTGTTAGGATAATCTCTGCCATACCTGCAATAGTTGCTACACCTCCAATTTCTTTAAGCACGCGAAAATCTAGTGAGAGTCCGACGATGAATAAGAGAAATGCCACACCTATGTGGGCAAAAACCTGAATAAGTTCTGAAGCCGCTGAGTCATTACCTATAAAACTGCCTAAAGCAGGACCGAGAGCAACTGGGCTGATAAGAATGCCTGCAATCAGGTAGGCAATCAGTGGTGGCTGGCGAATCATTCTTGCGATGGCAGTCAGAATTGCAGCAATACCAATTATAACGCTGATATAAATCAACACCTCTTGCGCCATTACTTTTTCAAATCATGGACTTTTAAATATCTTCGCTCTTCGTAGATGTTAGGCAAAAAGCGATATCTACTATCAGGTGTTTCATGCAAAAACTTAAAAGTACTTTTTTGTTTTAAATCCTATCATACTCATCCCGCTTTTGGCTGGGATGAGGGGCTCATCGCACGCGGCGCGGTGAGCCCACTCTTTTAACACAAAGTTTAAAAAGCATTTTCGATTCTGGGAGTAATGACAAAAGTAAGAATCAAACTTGCAAGCATAGATATTGACGCTTTAAATCCTGTTATTCAGAACATTAAGGATATCACTACAAGGGCAGGCGTAGTCATGCGCGGACCTATCCCAATACCTACTCGCCGTCTTAAGGTAACAACCCG
Source organism: Candidatus Woesearchaeota archaeon (assembly GCA_964554415.1). Classification (GTDB taxonomy): domain Archaea; phylum Nanobdellota; class Nanobdellia; order Pacearchaeales; family GW2011-AR1; genus JAGVXD01. The sequence continues at coordinate 2,276 of CAZKON010000023.1, forward strand.
CAAGTCTCCCTGCGGTAATGGGACAGCAACATTTGATCGTTTTGAGATGCGTGTGCACCGCCGCATCATTGACATACCCGCAGAAGACAGAATCTTGCATCCTATCATGAAACTTCAAATTCCACGCTCTGTGCAGATTAAGATTGAGATGAAGAGTTGAGTTTTATTTTTACCATATAAATCTTTATATACAATTTGAGAAATATCTTTTTATGAAACTAAAAGAAGCGCTTGTTGTCAAAAGAGGTACTTTGTTTAGAGATAAATACTTTCAGGGCTTTTTGCCTGTGCAAGAACATGATTATATGTCTATTATTTTAAGAGAGCATGAATATCATCCACGAGGGAATTTGCTTGAGAACAATGAATTGCTGCAGCAGATAATACCTTATGTCTGGATTATAAATCCGCGAGAGAAGAAAGTCTTTGCGTATCGCCGTGCAGCAAATGAAAATTATGGTGAAGCCAGATTACGGAACAAGTGGTCATGCGGTTTAGGAGGTCATATTGAGAGACAAGATTCAAGCGACCCTATTAAGATTGCTATGATGCGTGAATTAATGGAAGAAGTTAGGATGCAATTTTACCCTAGACCAAAAATTGTAGGATATTTGAAAGACGATAAAGGAAATGTAGAGAAGGTGCATTTTGGTGTTGTAGCAATTGCTGAGACTGATGAGCGTGTCGAAAAAGGAGACGACGAAATGGCTGAATGCAGATTCATGAGCATCTCTGAAATAGAAGATTTGTTTGCATACCCTGATAATCAGATTGAAACATGGACATTATTAAGCTGGCCTTTTTTTAAGAGCTATTTATTGTCACTGCAATAACTTCTTCATCTTTATCTTGAATGCTTCGCCTTCACGTGTTAATTTCTTTCCCTTACTTGGATCTTCACGGTCTATTGCTACAACAAAACCTACTCCTGTGTAATTCTCAATCTTATCAATCTTATTTAAGGCGTCTATTTCAGCAAATGCACCTTTTCGTATTAATTTACTTAAAAGGTTTTGCTCTTTAACGCTTAGATGCATACTATTGATGACATAATCTTGTATTGCCCGATATGCATTTGGAGTATGTGCCTCTACAGCTTGCGCTACTAGTGTTGCATAATCTCTTATTTCTTTTTGCGCATGTCTATCAAGTCGCAACTTTAGAAAATGACCTAGATTGTGCGTGTCTCCTGTACGCCAGCGTTTTGTGTAGAAGCCCACTCCTTTTGAAAGACGGACAATTTCTTCTGAAACTCCAAGCTCACGCAGCTGAGCTGCTGTTTCTCTTTCTGCATGAAGTGTTTTAGCAAGCAGAGTTTTTGCGATCTGTTTATCTTCATCATTCATTTCTTTGCCGCGTCCTTGTCTGTTCTGTCTATCCTGATATTTCATCTCGCTTTCCGGCACTTCATAGAATTGAGAACCTATTGGGACGTATCCCATAAATCCATGATTATCAAGTGTCCTATGCCTTCCTGCTTGCCTTGGGTCTATGAATACAGGAGTTTTACCTTCAAAGGCAAGCTCGCACATCTCAATCGGAGAGGTATGCAAGTCTCTTATCAAACCCCTAGTCAGATTATTATCATCCTGAAGAGTTTTTGTACCTGCGCCATAGCTGGTACGGGCAGCTTGCGCAAATGCGCTGTCATCTCCCATGTAGTCAACAACTTGAAACTCACCATGATTAAGAAATGTTTTTGGCTGAAAGAGCAATTCTTCCAGAGCCGAAACAGTGACTCTTTTTGTTTCTTTTTGTTGCCATACCGAAGGTCTGAGAGAAGTATCAACTATTAAATCATCTGAAGGCATTGTTAGGTTAATTCTTTTATGAGGCGCTTCATTTGTGAGCGCGTGCCATGCATAAGGAGCAACTGCCCTTGCAAGTTCTGCAACTTCTTCTATGCATTGCTTTGTGTGCGGATATTTTATTCTACGATTATTGTAAATATTTGCAAGAGCAAATAGGTCTATCTTCCAGAAAAATTGAGTGTCATTATCAATTCCAAGACCTATCCTTGAGAGCTCGCGCGCAAAATCAATATCTATTAATTTCTCATAATTCTCATAAGCTTTCTTTCTATTCTCTACAAGAATTTGATGAATCTGTTCTGTTTTTTTATATATCTCTGATCCTTCATCTCTTTTAAATTGCGAAGAGATTTCATCTTTAGTAGGTATTCGAGCCGAGTTTATCATGACTGAGTATCGTCCTGAATATTCATTGACATTTGCTCTTGGTTCATAGACGAATGTGAGGGCTGTTTCAATCGGAACACGCATACTTATTTTTAGCTGCACTGATCTGAATGGCTCATTTATTCCCGATGCTGCAAGATGATAAATAAACTCTCCTTGTTCTGGTCTTTCTGGAAATATATTTCTACCAAAACCCATTGTCGCAACTCGTTCAACTGTATCATCATTTCCCATGTAATCAACTAGCACTATTGTACTCTCGTTGCCCTTTTGACCTATTTCATGGACTTGATGGAGTTCTTGTTCTGCACCTCTTGAGACTGCGCGTTTTGTTACAGAAACATCAAGTGGTGCTCTCTCTTTTTGCCCATTACCCATTTTTCTTTCATACAGCTTTCTTATTTAAACATCTTGCTACTACAATATATGCATTTGAGTAGCGAGATGTTTTTTAAGCAGAGAAATAAACTAGTTAAATGATAGATAAGCCTTTGTTTATTGTTTTTGAGGGTATTGACGGCAGTGGGAAGACCTCTCAGATTGAACTTTTAGCGCGTCATATTCGCAAGAAAGACAAATATCAGGATGTTCTTCTGACGCGAGAGCCGACATGGCGTTCGACTGAATTACAGGAGAAACTGCGTAAAGAAAGAGACGCTTTTTCCGAAGGGGTGCGTATGGCTTTTCTTTTTGTGCAGGATAGAAAGTTTCATACTAATAATCAGATTATTCCTGCGCTGGAACAAAAATCCTTTGTTTTGTGCGACAGATACGCAATGTCAACGTGCGCTTATCAATCGGTGCAGAGCGTGCCAATAAATACATTGATAGCTTATCATGAAACAGTAAATACTCTGACTCCAGATATTACTTTTCATGTTCGTGTTCCACGCGAAGTTGCAGAACAGAGAATGATTAAAAGAGGAGCGCAAGCTGAGATTTTTGAGAAGAATGAAAAGTTCACTGACTTATTGATTGCACAGTATGACAATCTTGCTGTACAAAGCGTTTCTGACCAGCGTATAAGAAGAGTTATTGGTACTGTTGTACAAATTGATGGCACGCAGTCAATTGACGATGTAGAACTTGACATCATTGAAGCATATGAAGCTAAGTATTCCCATTCTTAGTATGGACAATTGCATTGCTTATGTCCTCTGTTTTCGGCAATTGTCCATTAGAGAATTTCATGGGAAATAGACTATAAGCCATGAAATTCTCTATATTTTCGATTGAGCGGCAGGTTTATAATATATTTTTTCAAAGGATACATATGCCCGGATGGCGCAGTGGTTACCGCGCGAGTTTGGAGAACTCGTTTCCGCGAGGATTCGCAGGTTCGAATCCTGCTCCGGGCGTATTACTTTTTGGCTAAACGATTGGTTTTAAATCCCTTGCTTTTCTTAGATTTATCTTAGCTCTTTCTAAAGAAGAGCCTGTATAAAACTCAACTTTGCCTGATAAGATGGCTCTTTGTTTTTGTGTTAATTCATTTTCATACACTTCGGAAAAATAATAGTCACGAAGAGCAACCTCAATTAAACTACAATTTTGTTTGATTGCTTCTCTTCCTGCATGCTTGACGAAATCGTGTCCAGGCCCATATACTGGATGAATCCATCCTATACCGCGGAGTATTGTGACCATGGCTTCACTCGGTTTTTTTCTATAAGACTCTAAATTCGCAGCCATGCGATCTTCATTTATTGAAAGCTGCGGCAGGGATTTGTCAAGACGTGAAAAAGCCTCATGAGTTTCTACCATCATTCCTCTGGGTTGATAACGTGCAATTACTGAACCGCATAAATCACGCTGGAAATCTGTTTGGATTAATGAATATAATAAAGGCATTCCACTTTCAACAACCTTTGCCTTGCCAGTCATGTTTTCCCATTGCACTGGGTTGTTTTTTGTTGCATCGCTGCTTGAACCGCCGAGACGTTGGGCGTTGTCCCGCGAGGTTACTTCTCCAATGGCTGATGAGTACATTTTGCGGATATCATCGGTAAAGTCTGCAAGCACATACATTAAGGTTGTAAGACCGTGTCCCACGTCTGCCATTGCTTCTTTTTGAGTTATTTGAGTAGCAGTATAATCTGGTTCCAAACCGAGTTTTGCGAGTACTGCTAGCTCAAATTCCATAGACCTTCCTTCACCAACCACCATCTCTATTCCTGCGCCTGTCCCGACAATACCGCTAATCTTGCCCTTCAAAGACGAAAAATATTCATCACATCTTTCAACACGCTTTGTAAGTCGTGCAGCGTATCCTGCGATGGTTGTGCCAAAAGGTACTGGAGATGTATCCTGAAGGTGCGTTCTGCCAACTTGCAGTATTTCGGTAGAGCGTTCAGCAGTTTCACACAATTTCTCAGTGCCTGAGCAGATTTTTGGCCGAATAATCTCTTTCCACGCTCTTTTGTAAAGGTAAGCTCTTACAGTATCTACTATGTCATAGGATGTTGTTCCTGGATGAAGCAGTGCGAGAGTTTCTGGCGAAACATATCTGCCTAACTCTGCCAGTACAGCAAGTTGGTCGTGCATTATACGTTCATCTTCTTCCAATAGGCTTATATTTACAGGATCAATCTTTTCTAAAGCTGCTTTTACCTCATCAACATGCCATTGTTTTGCCTGCCCGAATTCCATTCTTGTCTCCAATAGTAGGCTTTGAAGCCAAGCACATGCAGTCCATTCAGCGCGATCGCTTAAATACGGTCGAAGCGTGGCAGCACTCACAAAATATTTACTATCGTCAGGAGAAACACAATCCAGACGAAATGAACGAATCGCATAATTCTCTTTTGATATTTTTCCGACAAGGTCAAAGTCTTCAGGCATATTATTCTAGAACCCCATAATCACAAAGAGATTTCAGAATTTCTTCCTGTGCGTTTTGTGTGTGTTGAACTTCTTTTCCGGTAATACGCCTTGCAATGTTTGTGTATGTATCCGAGACTTTCATCATAATGTCTACAGGAACGCGATAGCCCGATGCAAGCTGCTTTCGTTCTTCCATGCGCTTTTTGTTTAAGAGAATATCTCTATCAAGTGTAGCCAGCAGAAACTGCCTGAAACCTTCTTTTGAATTCTCAACAATTTCACCGTTAGCATATTTTTGTGCATCCCAAGAGCGCGATGAATCCGGAGTGCCTACCTCGTCCTGATAAATCATCTTTCTTTCACCATCACTACCCTTTACATATCCGAACTCAAACTTTGTATCAACAAATATTTCATCAATCGCGGCAAATCCTTTTTCTATTAAATCAAAACCTTCGCGCAGCATGCGCTCATAAGTTAATATATCTCTCACTTCAGAGAATCCAAATGCCTGATAATTCTCTGTAATTTGTTTTCTAGTAATATTAACATCTTCTTCTTCAGGAACGCCTCTAATGCCGTGCAATGTTCCTTTTGTTGAAGGCGTGATATACAGCTCTGGAAGGCGCTGATGCTCTTTTAGACCTCCCTGCATTGGAATGCCACAAATCTCACGCATTCCATTTTTATAATCGCGCCACATACTCCCGGTAATATGTCTCCGCGCAATTGCTTCTATTTTAATAGGTTTTGTGCGCTGAACAATCCAGACAAGCGGGTGTGGAACATCAAGTATGTGATTTTCTCCCAAATTTGCCTGTGAAAATTGCTGGAACCAGTGGTAAGAGATTGCATTCAGTGCCGCACCTTTTCCAGGAACTCCCATTAATCCTTCTTCGCCGCGCCAGATACAGTCAAATGCAGAGATGCGGTCGCTGATTACCATAATCCCAAGTTGCGAATCTTTTGGTATATTATAAAACTGGAATGCAATCAATCTTGCACTGTCTGAAGGTTTTAACCAGTATACTGAACGCACTTTTCCTGAATATATTTCTCCTTCATGCCGAATGGGCAGAGCATGAGTTGAAGCAAGAGCTAAAGAAGACAAATCAGACATTTCCTTTCCCTTGCATTTTTGCATATTTCTGAGAAATTATTTGGTCATCTTCAATAAGAGACCTTACCTTCTCTGCAGATTCTTTAAGCAGTATTTCTTTATATAATGGATTTTGACTAGCGAACATCTGTGCAACAAATCGCGCCGCATTTTCAGGTCGTCCAATATATGCGTTAGAGCTCCCAGAAGGATTATTTACACAACTCATGTTGAAATGGTCAGGCGGGCAGCTGATTGTTGGCCGCCATGAGACAAAAGAGAGTGTGCCTGAAAGAGCGTCAGTTCCGCCTGCGACAGATATATATGCCAAAGCTCCTTGTATTGAATCGTATTTATCAACTATATCCTGTAAATGAGAAGTTGCCTGATTTATATTTTGGAATCTCAATACCTGCTTATGAGCAGAACCTATCCTTACATCAAATGGAATCCTATATTTTTTTAATGCACAAGCAATCTTTTCAATATGACTTGGTTCTTCTGGTTTCTTGCGCTCATCATCGCTTCCTGAACCTGCCAGAATAACTGCACAACCTACATTTGATTCAATGAACTCTTCAAATGTTTTCTCAAAAGAATAACCTGTATTTGTACCTCCACTCATAATTTCTTATATTATTTTTGATTTTTAAATACATAGATAGTAGAGAAGATACGATTGTTACCCCTTTGATTCCATGACATAGCCTTTGTATTCTAACTCTTGTCCGTTATAAATTACTACAGGATTTCCGTCATCGTGAAACTTTCGCGTGTGCAGAGCAAATTTTTCCTGTGCAATTCCATGCAGCGCAAAGCGCAGTGCGGGCCAGTCGCTCATCTCTTTTTGTCTTTTCTGATGTTCTTTTGCGCGTTCCTCATTTATTGGTTGCTCTTCCGGGTATTCTACCCATGGACCAGAGACCAAAATTGCGCCTTCATCTGTTTCAGTGTCTACCACGATGATTGAGGAGCGAGTTCTTGTTTCTCCAGCCATAAGCGCATCGTACACTGCATTCTCCCCGATATATTTTCTCTTAGATTCGTGATTTAATACTTCTAAGTCTGCAGGATGAATATTAATTGCTCTATTTTGAAAACGGCGGAGCAAATCTCCCTGAAAAAGCCGCATATATCCAGCAAGTACTGCGAAATCAAAAACAAAACCCTGTTCTCTTTCAAATTCCTGAATATGAAAATACAAGAGATGATTGAACTCTGCTGCGCGTTTTTTATATTCAAATATGCTTGCAACACTTTCCCGCGCTTTTTTCCAGCTTCCACATGCTTTATATCCGTCAAAAACCCGATAAGGTATATTGAATTCATCTGCATAATTAAGTGCGCCGATGCGTTTTTTATTAGAGAATTCTTTGTCGGCAATTAACAAATCAATTGAGAAATTACTTTCGGGCGCACGCGAAGATAGCACTGCTTCCCTAAAATTCGTGCCACTACCCGAGGCGAAAGCAACGACATGCATCTTTTCCTGTGTTGGCTTATACAAAGGCAGGAAATCGCTCATGAGAAATGCCTCGCACCATTTTTGAATAGTTGAAGCCCATCTCCGTCTAATGGTAACTCTTTGCCTTTACGCTGAAAAGTTTCTTTCATTAAGGTCCAATGGGGGAGATGTGTAAAGTCAATTGCGCGTTCAGGATGAGGCATAAGACCTAGAATGCGTTGAGATTCATTAGTTATGCCTGCAATATCATCAATAGAACCATTGGGGTTTGCCGATAGGAAAAAGTGTTCGCACATCTCGCCGTGTATATATCTTGCAGCAATCATGTTCTTCTCGTTCAGCCTCTGCATTGTTGCCGGTTCAGAATAAAATCTGCCTTCACCATGCGCAACCGGCACGCGCATTGTTCTTATCCCCTTAGTCCAAGGTCCTGAATTTTCAAATCTAATATCAACCCAACGATCAATATAATTGGCTGATGTATTATGCAATAACGCGGCTTGTCTACAGCCATATTCTTCGTTGAGCGCGGGAAGCAAGCCAAGGTTTGTCAAGACCTGAAAACCATTACAAATACCTAAAACAAGTTTATCTCCAGAGATGAATTCTTTTAGTTCTTCCCAGAGGTTGTTCCTAATGCGATTTGCCAGAGCTACACCTGCTCTTAAATCATCTCCGTACGAGAAACCGCCAGGCAATACAAAAATCTGGTAGTCGCCAATTTTTTTCCTGCGTTTAATTAAATCGTTTATATGCACTATATGCGCTGCTGCGCCTGCTTTCTCAAAAGCATATTGTGTTTCTTCATCACAATTTATTCCATAACCTGTAAGCACAAGTACATTAGGTTTTATCATTAGAAATTCGCAAACCGCGCCCGATATGTCTTTAACAATTGGTCGAGCTTAGCCGTTACTACCTCCTTTCCAGTTAGTCCATATACAATAAATTGAGAATCTTTAGTAATACTCCCTAACCAATGATATGGAATGTTTGTACACAGACTTTCAAATGTGTCGCGCCGCTCTGGATTAACTGTTACAATAACACGACCTGCGCTTTCAGAGAACAAGGCAATATCATCATTTTCGACCTCTTCCAACAATCCTTGCAGTGATATACTCATTCCATGCATGCCTCCTAGTGCAGTTTTTGCCAGCGCAACAGCTAGACCGCCACGATGCACGCTTTGACTAGACGCAAGTAGGTCTTGTGAGATTGCATGTTCAATTACGCGATATACTTGTATATTCTGCGAAGTATTTACAATAGGAACTGAATTGCCGATATAGGGTTTACCACGCTCTTGCTCACCACGCATAGCAAAATACTCAGAGCCACCAAGCTCGTCATGCGTAGCGCCTAAGAGGTACACTAAATCTCCTGGAACTTTTGCGTCAAGAGAGACTGCTTTTATAATATTTTGAATAACCCCGAGAGAAGATATCAATAGAGTCGGCGGAACAGATATTTTAACAGGGTTATTCTCTTGGTCATATCCTTTGAAATCATTGAACATACTGTCTTTTCCAGAGATGTAAGGCAGAGCGTAAGCAACAGCAGTATCATAACACGCTTCACACGCTCTTTTCAACTGTCCGAGGCGTTCAGAATCATTCGAACTGCACCAACAGAAGTTGTCGAGCAATGCAAGATGGTCTAGAGTGGCTCCAACAGCAATCGCATTTCTGACTGCTGTGTCTATAGCGTTTGCGGCCATATGGTAAGTATCAATATCACTATAACCAGGATTTATACCATGAGAAAGTACAATACCTCGTCGTGACGATAAGACTGGTCGTATGATTGTCGCATCGCTATTAACACGACCACGACCCTGTAAAGGTTTCAGCACTGAACTGCCTTGTACTTCATGATCGTATTGCTCTGAAACAAACGCAAAACTTGCAATATTCAGTCTACCAAGCATAGCTTCCAATGATGGCGTTAAGTCCGAGTTGTACATCTTAGAAGGCTCTTCATATGTTTGTTGTGTGAGTGTTGTTAACTGCTCACGTAGCGGCGACCCTGAATGCAGAAAGTTCATACTTAAATCGACTACACTTTTACCCATGTGTACAACTACGCATTGACCTGAATCTGTAAACTTTCCAATAACTGTCGCTTCAACCCCCCGGCGTTTCATTAAGTCTGAAAACCTATCCCATTTTTCAGGAGGCACCGAAAGTGTCATGCGCTCCTGCGATTCAGAAATCCATATTTCCCAAGGCTGCAATCCAAGATATTTTAATGGTACCTTATCCAAATTAACACGGCAACCTCCAGATTCTCTTGCCATTTCTGCAACTGAACATGAAAGACCTCCTGCACCATTATCAGTAATGCTTGTATATAAATTCAAGTCGCGCGCTTCTTTTACTATAGCATCACTTAATTTCTTCTGCGTAATCGGGTCACAAATCTGTACGGCAGTTGCTGGACTTTCAGTATTAAGTTCTTCTGATGAAAAAGTAGCTCCATGAATTCCATCTTTACCTACGCGACCGCCAACCATAACTATATAGTCTTCTGCTCTTGCTCTTTTTTCATACAACTTCCTGCCTTCTTTTTTTCTTGGAATAAGTCCAAGCGCACGCACGAACACAAGCGGTTTGCCGCAAAACCTATCATCAAAATACATAAATCCTTGCGGCGTGGGGATGCCCGAACAATTACTACCCGCTCCGACTCCACGAATAACCCCTTCCATAATCTGTTTAGGTGAAAGCATTTGTTGTTTTTTATTTTCTTTTCGATAAAGAGGTTTTATTAGATTAGGAGGAGCAAAACAAAATCCATATCCATGTGCAATGGGTTTAGCCCCTAAGCCAAAGCCAATCTCATCACGATCAACGCCGACAATACCTGTACCTGATCCCCCATAAGGGTCGAGCGCAGAGGGAGTATTATGAGTCTCTGTCTTATCAGTCACTAAAAAAAATTCATCAAATGCAATCGCTCCTGCATTGTCTGAAAATACAGAAAAGCAGAAATCATTTCTTCCTTTTTTTGCTCTTACTTCTTCTGTCGCGCGTTTGATGTAATTTTTAAATAAACCATCCTTAATTTTGTTAATAGGATCAGCAAAGATAGTGTGTTTACAATGTTCACTCCAAGTCTGCGCAATCATTTCAAGCTCGATATCCTTAGGATTCCTTCCTAATTCTCTGAAGTGTTTCTGGATTGTTTTCATATAAGTCAAATCAAGTGCAAGCGGACCGCGACGAGAGCCATCATAATTTGCAATGCCTTCTTTTCCAATACTAGTGAGTTGCGAATCTGAAGCATTAAGAATGTCAACTAGTGTAGCATGTTGGATTTCAGTCAGGCACACTTTTGGTACAGTCGTACCCATACCATTTTCACGAGTGTAAATATCTCGCGATTTAAAGTTTATGCGCTGAATAATTGGGTTTGCAAGGAAGTTCCGCAAACATACAATTTCTTCAACATTTAAATCTCCTTCCAGAAGCATTAGCAGTGAAGAATAAACTCCCTGTCCATCGAGACAGACATTCAACCTGTCTTCAATGCTTTCTTTTGCAGTGATTCCGATATTGTCAGTCACACCCGGTAAGAACCCGACTTCAAACGCGTGCGTAAAGCCTTCTCTTAAAACTGGTTCATCAATAGTTTTTTTCTGCACTAGCGGATGCGTGAAAAGTTCGGCAATTTTATTTAATTCATCAACGCTAAACTTTGCATCTACTGTATACACATCAACAAACTGTATGTCTTTTATGGAGAAACCAAGAGTATTGAGCCTTTTCTTTTGAACAATTGCGCGCATATCTGGAACAGTAGAAATCACTTCAATTCGATGTGCCATCATCATCTTTCTCAGAACAAGTTTAAAAGAATATCTATGTTTAAAGAACTATGATACACTGCTCGCTTTAGAGGCTTCTCAATTTTTCATTAAGAATGAGAAGTAATCTTCCCGGCCTGCCATGCTTTTAATACGACACGCGCTGTACGCTCATGGTCAACTGTGCCACCTTTCTTTAAGAGATGGCGCTGTTTCCCAAGTTCTTCAAGCAGAACTTCAGGGTCTCCTTCTGCAGATATTTTGTAAAAGTTCTCAAAGAGCCCGGGGTGTTCCTGCATTAAACGCGCAACGACAAATTCCGGCTCTTTCATTGTATCATATGTCCTTACTCCGATTTCAGTATGTTTTTTTATGTCTCCGCGGACTGGCGCAATATATTCTTCATCTGGTATAACTCCTGGAGTGTCCAATAAAAACAAACCCTTCGAAAGTTTTATCTTTTGAATGCCTCTTGTATGCCCTGATTGCGCTGACGTTGATGCTGCTTTCATTCCAGTGAGATAATTAATCAACGAACTCTTTCCAGTGTTTGGATATCCTATAATACCAACATGCGCAGCCGCGTGCTTAACTTTCATTCTTTTAACTTCGATATAAATTCTTTCTTTTAGGGCTTGTTTGCCAATTCTCTTTACGCTGGAAACAAGAACATAAGGTTTTATAGATTTCCTTGTCAACTCTCTTTTTACTGCATCAATGTCTACCAAATCTACTTTGTTAATGACAAAAACAAGACGTTTTCCTAATGCGGCAGTATCTGCTTCTAATTCTTTGTGTCTTGTCTTTTCAGGGAATCTGGCATCTAATACTTCAAGAATTACGTCAGATATTCTTACAACTTCGCGCGCTAGTGTTGGATAGGCAACGCGATGCTGGTTCGTGCTATCGCTTGGTCTTCTGCGGCGAGATGAAAAAACAGAGCCTGAGTGCATGTGCAATTAAGGGTGAGGCACTTTAAAAACACGCGCCTCAATAGCAGCAATAATTTGTACTAAAACACATTCTGCTTTTGGTCAAAAAGGTATGACGCCCAGACCAGGAGCTTAGAAAAGAATATACGCCTGAATGTTTATTTGGTCTTTCTATAATCTCTACACGACGGTAGTATTTATATCTTTCGTTAAAAAATTATTTATTTTTGAACAAGTAATCTTTCGATAGAAAACCTCTTTTCACCAATACTCTAACTAATAGGTCTCTTGTAGCATTAAATTTAATGGTTAAATTATCAAAATAAGAATTTATTAAGACTATTTCACTTTCCTTTCCTTCAGAATTTATGTAATTTATTGTATAGAAACTATAAAGGGGCTAAGCATTTAAGGCTTAACCCCTTG
>CAZKON010000024.1:0-14571 GCA_964554415.1 Candidatus Woesearchaeota archaeon
TAATTTCAAACTGGCGCAGCAAGCTGCGGGGTATTACACCCAGTTTGAAATAAAATGAATGAGCTGTCGTTTAGTAGAGATTAGGCGAGTCTGAAAGAGCTCTTGGTGCGAACGAAGAGCCAAGAGACTTTTGCTTAAGCAAAGGTATCACCTTTTAAGTTATAGGAAATCACTTTAATAATCGTAATCTCTGACGTGATGTCAAGAATCCTTAGATTCTTGAACACCATCAAGGATTAGCAAATCCTTGAGGTTTCCTATTTAGCGAATAGCAAAACAACTACTGAAATTAAAGTTATTCGCTATAACGAAACCTGCTTGGAGCATATATTTTCCTGCCTAATATTCCAAACCTTTCCTCGCTAAAATCCCAGAGTCATAGGGATGCTTGATTTTCTTAATTTCAGTTACCAAATTCGCGCGCTCAAAAATTGAAGGAAAAGGAATGTGTGAGCCAGTAAGAATCAACTCCTGATTTTTCGGCTTTTTGTCTAAAAGCGAGAGAACATCTAATTCCTGCAGCAGCTTCAGTTGAATAGCATAGAGGATTTCGTCTGCGATAATGATATCGTAATTGCCAAAGCAGGAAAGGAGATAATCGCAGGCTTCTTTAACTTTAGCGATATGCTCGTCTAAGGGCTTCCTGCCGATGACCCATGAGCCAGCGCCGAAACGCTTAAACGTGAAGTGAGGAAACTTCTCCAGGGCGCGCAACTCCCCAGGATAGTCTATTTCAGGATCGCCTGTGCCGTTTTTCATGAATTGAACGAGGTGGACTGTATAGCCATTTCCGCACGCACGCAGAGCAGTACCGAGCGCAGAAGTTGTTTTACCTTTGCCGTTGCCCCAGAAGACTTGTACTTGCCCGAGATAAGATTTGTCCATGAATTAAAGAGGAAGAAAGAGGCTATAAAGATTATTGTTGCGAGGTGAAAGTTTAAATACTTTTAAAAGTACTTATAGATACTTTTAAAATACTATGGCTGAAGTTGTTTTTAATGGAGGAAAGGTACAAAAGGGTGAACGTATTAAGATACCAAAGGCAATTATTGATACGCTCTCTCTTAAAGCAGGGAGTAAGATACTTATTCGCTTTGATGCTGAAAAACATGCGTTTATTGTAGAAGAGGAGAAGAAAAGATGAGAAAGATGCGAAGAATAAATAAAAGAGGACAGATGACTATATGGGTTATTGTTGCGCTCATCATAGTAGTGAGCATTGGAATACTGCTTCTTGCAGGGAATAAGAAGAAGATTGATACATTCGTTCAGGAGACTTACGATGTCGAACCTTACATTGAACGTTGCGCGCGACAGGCAGCGCGTGAAACATTGACGCAAATGATGCCTCAAGGCGGGTTCTTAAAGCCAAAGAGCTATAAACAGTATAATGGCATGAACATCACTTATCTTTGTGAAAATGTTGGCAACTTTGCGCCGTGTATCAGCCAACATCCTGTTCTTCTGGAAGAAATCCGCCAAGAGCTTCGGCAGGCAATTGAACCAGTGATTGATGGATGTTTTCTCGATATGCGAGACGCTCTTGAAAAGCGCGGAATGGAAATTGCCCTTGGAGCTTTGAATTTTGATGTTGCTCTGGGACCACGGCAAGTAAGTCTGGATATTGAAAGGCTTGTGACACTAAAAGACAGAGGCACGACGCGCACATTTGACAGGTTTGATGTAACTATTGTGCATCCTGCTTATGATTTAGCGAATGTTGCAGTTGAGATTGCAAGTCAGGAAGCGAAGTATTGTTACTTTGAATACGTTGGTTATATGATTCTTCATCCTGAATTTGATATTCAGAAGATTGCTCTTTCTGACTCAACTAAGATTTACACTATTAAAGATATAAAGACTCAGGAGGTAATGCGGATTGCGACACGAAGCTGCGCCATCCCCCCAGGAGTATAATGAAACATATTTTAAAATCAGGGGCCACGCTTTTTGAGATATGCTTAGTCTTGAGCCTGACAGTTTCTTTTGCTTATTTTGTACATGAATCTGACAGGGGAATGAGCAGCAGCCTACCCTTGCCTGTTTTGACGAATGTGCTTTTCACTGCAAAAATTCTTGAGCCAATTGTATCTTTTATTTTCAGCAATCTCGGCAGCGTTTCAGCTTTAGAATTGCAAGACACTCAGCAAGGAGTGCATACATGTTTGCTTTCAAAGGATGGTAAAGTTTGTCAGGAGTATGTTGCCAGCGAATGCAGCACAAAATGTGCGAGTTCTTGTATTCCTTCTTTGCGAAAAGATGTTTCAGCTTGCAAGCTCGGTACATGCTATGATGTTCGTGAAGGAACCTGCCAAGCAGGCTCGCCGCAAAATGCCTGTACTACAAATGGCGGACAATGGTTTGATGATCCATATGAGAATGTTCTTCAGTGCCGTGAAGGATGCTGTGTTATCAGCGGGGTTGCCAGTTTTATAACTGAACAACAATGTACCCGCAGAGCAACGTTTTTAGGAGCACCAAGGGAATTTCGGGCGGATATAAGAAGCGAGATTCAGTGCCTGTCTCTTGGCTCTATGCAGGAGGAAGGAGCATGCGTTTTTGTGAAAGAATATGAACGCACCTGTAAATTCTCTACGAAGTCACAATGTTTGCAGCTAAAAGGAGATTTTTATTCTCAGCTACTATGTTCTAACTCTGCCTTAAATACTACATGCACACCGCAACAAACAACTGGATGTACCAGTGCATTAGATGGAGCGCAGAGAGTATACTGGTTTGACAGCTGCGGCAATAGGGAGAATATTTACGATTATAACAGGAGAAATGAGTTAAGAGCCCTGGGAAAATTGCTTCCTATAAATGAAAGCTGCAGTGTTGCAGGATCGGGAGATCCTGTGGCTAATGCACGCCTCTGCGGCAACTGCAATTATTTACTGGGCAGCGCGTGCGGGAAATCTAATGATAAGGAAAAAGCTGCAATAGGTGAATATGTATGCCGCGACCTGTCCTGTATAGATGAACAAGGCAAAAAGAGAGCGCATGGCGAATCATGGTGCCAATATCAGGGAGCAATTGGAGTAGATAATGCAAAAAATAGAGGAATGGATACTCCAGGAAGCAGGCACTTTCGCAAAGTGTGCGTGAACGGAGAAGTCAGAACAGAGCCGTGTGCGGATTACCGCAATGAAATATGTGTTGAGAGCCAGTCACCTATTAATGGAGGCAAGTTCTCAAGCGCAGCGTGCAAGATTAATCTTGCCTATCTGTGCTTTGACTACAATGGGATTGTTAACGATGAAAAAAACCGAAATATTGGAAAAGAAGCGCTTGCTTTGAAAAGTCAGGAACGCAATCAAAAGTGCGAGCAGAATCCAGACTGCTTTGTAAAAAATGTTAATGTTGGCAAGGATTTTAAATTTGATTATTGCGTGCCAAAATACAAGCCAGGTTTTGCTTCTGCAGAGAGAGGAGACATTTTATGCAGCCAATCAAATGTGCAGTGTACTGTCGTATATGTAAAGGGTCTTGGAGGGTGGAAGTGCAGAGGAAATTGCGAGTGTGAAAAAGAAGTATTTGCCGAGCAAATGAATGATTTGTGTATGAGCATCGGCGATTGTGGTGGGCAGGTGAATTATAAAGGAGATTACAGCGATAATTATCGCACTACTAGCACAAGGAGCAAAATACCAAAGGTAAGCCAGGCGTACATTACTGAACTCGTTAAATATGTTCAACCTATTAAAGGTAAATTCATCGAAGCGCCTAATATTGAACAGTTTTACAGTTTTCTTGGCATTCCTGAAGGTCTTGGAGAAGTGGGAGAACCGAGCGATCCAGCGAATGCATTTGGCGGCGCAGGGATGATTTCCGGGATGATGGGTATTGCGCTGTTGTATGCTGCACATGCAGGCTTAGTGATTCCAGGACTCGTACTCTCAGCAATCCCTGCAACTGTTGTTCCAATCATAGGCGGCGTAACTGGCGCAACAAGCACTACAATCCCTGGTGTTGCACCATCATTGCATGCAGCAGGAGGCGCGCTTGCAGGCGCTGCAATAGGATTTGCAGTGACTTCTCTTTTGCTGAAATACACTGGCGTTGGTCGCGGACTGCCGCCCGCACTCACGTACCTCCTGCTCACTGCAGGCGTAGTTGCTGGGGCGATTATCGGAGCATCTCTTACAATTTCTGCAGGAGCTTCCTCAGCTGAACTTTTAGTAGGACTTGCTACTCTTGGTCCTGTTGGATGGATTATACTGGCAGTTGTAGTAGTAGTTGTATTTATTCTTAAACTATTTAAAATAGGCAAAGTAAGGAAAACTACAGTATCATTTACCTGCAATCCATGGCAGGCGCCTGCTGGAAGAGGTGATGCTTGCAAACAATGCGGCTTAGATGGTCTGCCATGTACTCCATATTCCTGCGAGTCGCTAGGGCAGAGCTGTCAGTTAATAAATAGTGATACAGAGAGTTCAGAATGCATAAGCGTCGCGCAAAATGACACTAAACCCCCAGTTATCACGTTCAATCGGGACATGCTGCGCAACAGCAACTATACTATTGAACAGCATGAGCTTGGCGTTAAGATTAAAAGTGTAAGCAGTGGTGATGGATGTATCCAGGAAAGTTTTATTGCAGTGCCTTTGAGTATAACTCTTGACGAGGCAGGACAGTGCGCGGCCAGCAACGAAAGTGGAGTAGCATTCAATAAGATGGATGAAGATTTCAGCAGTATCACGAAGAACAGGTTCGCGCGAAATCATACTCGCGCACATTTTATTCCCAGCCTTGAGAGTCTTGGTTTTGAGGACTTTGAGCCGCGAGCGCGAGCTGAGCAAAACGTTTTCGTAAAATGCAAAGATATAGCAGGAAATGCAAATCTGCGAGATTTTGCTATAAATTACTGCGTTAAACAAGGTCCTGATATGACGCCTGCGAGCGTCTTATCTCACGATCCTGCACTGGAAACAGTTGCTTTTGGAACGACTAATACCAGCATCAATGTATACACAAACGAGCCAGCTAGCTGTAAATGGGACATTATTGACACAGACTATACTTTAATGACTGGCGAGATGGAATGCAGAGATGACATTGATGAACGTACATTGCGAGGATGGCAATGCAACGGAAATGTCCCTGTCAGAGACAATGAAACGACTTATCATATCCGTTGCCTTGATCAACCCTGGCTCAATGAAACCCAGCAAGAAAAGAGGAATGCTAATCATGAGAGTTATAGCTTTAAACTTAAACGGAGCATCAATGCATTGCAGATTGACTCAATAACTCCTAATGAGCAGACACTATTTTTTGGAACTGAGCCTGCATCAGTTAGCGTCGTTGTCAAAACATCAGGAGGTGTTGATGGCAGTGCGCGCTGTGGTTTCTATTGGCAAAATAGCAGTCTTATTGACTTTGCTCAAGGATTGTGGACTAATGTTAATCAACAAACATTCCAGACTATATTTTCAGGCACATATGAACTGCCAATTAGCTGCGTTGATATAGCTGGAAACACTGCTGAAAGTAAGGCGCGTTTTATTGTCCAAATTGATAATAAGGCGCCTGAAGTTACGCGTGTTTTTCGCGAGGGCAATAATTTAGCAATAATTACTGACGAAGATGCCCAGTGCGTGGCGAGCACTAATTTACCTGTAAAAGGCGCATCTGGATGCGCGTACGAATGGATAAATGGGACAAGCATTGGAGTAATGGGAAAGTCGCACACCATCCCTTGGAGAGCAGGAACTACTTATTATATCAAGTGCAAAGACAGGTTTGATAGAAGCCCTGGGACAAGTTGCACACTTGAGATTAAAGGTGTGACAGAAGCAAATGCGTAACATTATTAAAGAAAACTGTCATCAAAGAAACATGATAAAAAAGGGGCAGATAGGTTTGTTTGTGATTATGGCTATAATAATTTTGGCTCTTATAATAGCATTCTTACTATTTAGAGGAGTAAAACTGCCAGGTACAGAGGACACGGCGACACCGCAACAATATATATCGTCATGCTTAGAGCCAGTTATTGAACCGCTAGTTGACGAGATTGCAGGACAAGGAGGATACATAGAACCTGAAGGATTCATAGTTTATAATGATACAAAACTTCCTTATTTATGTTATACTTCTGAATATTTCAAGCCTTGTATTATCCAGCAGCCTGACGTACTTGGAAATTTTGAAAAATCTTTGAATGCCGCGTTGTTAGATGAAGCCAGAAGATGCACTGAACAATTTGAAGATGAATTTGAAAGCAGAGGATATAGTGTCTCTAAATCAACTACTGCAGTCAATGCTTCATTCACTCCGGGAAAGATTAATGTTGAAGTTCTTGCTCCTATGACAATTAGCCGTGATGTCTCACGTACTTATCAAAAATTTGATTTCTCATTCAAAAGCGAATACTACGACATTCTTTCAATCTCTACAAGCATACTTGATTTTGAATCTACCTATGGAGATACAGAAACAACCACCTACATGAGATACTATCCTGATATTAAGATTCTGAAGAATAAGCTTAGTGATGGAACAAAGATTTATACTGTATCAAATGTTGTGAGTGGTGAAGAATTTACATTTGCGACGCGCAGCCTCGCCTGGGCTGCAGGATACCCCCCACAATGAACAAAACAACTGCTTTCTTTGCAATAAGTGCTGCAATAATAATTGTTCTGCTTTCTGCAAATGCAATTGCTGCAGAGCCTATTGTGTGTTGTGAGAAGACAAAAGCCACTTCTAAAAATGGAGTTCTGTATTGTCAAAATGTGCCGGCGAGTGAGTGCGATACAAGCGCGAAGCAAGTGCCTACTGCCTGCGAGTCAACTTCTTATTGCAAACCGGGAGTTTGTTACAACAGCCGCGAAGGGACATGCTTAGACAATACTCCTGAAATTGTATGCCATGCAAATGAAGGGCAATGGTCTGCGACTTTCCCTGCCCAATGCAGTCTTGGTTGTTGTGTTCTTGGCGATCAAGCGGCGTTTGTCTCACTAGTGCGCTGCAAACGCCTTTCATCTTTTCTTGGATTGACAACTAATTATAAGCAGAATATTCAAAATGAAGTACAATGCGTCCTTGAAGTACAAAATCAAGAAAAGGGAGCATGTATTTATGAACATGAGTTTGAGAAGACATGCACATTTACCACAAGAGGGGCGTGCACCGCAGGTGTGAATGGGACAAGCATCAAAGGTGAATTCTTTGGCGGAAAACTCTGCACGGCAGAAGAGCTTGGGGCACCATGCGCACCAACACAGCAGACAACATGCGTGCCTGGAAAAGATGGGGTGTATTTTGTAGATAGCTGTGGTAACGCGGCAAATATTTATGATGCCTCAAAACTGAACGATAAATCTTACTGGTCGACTGCTCGTGATGTTAGCGAATCATGCAATCCAAACAGCGATAATGCAAATTCTAAGACATGTGGCAACTGCAATTACCTGTCTGGAAGTTATTGCCGAACCGCGACAAGAAGCAATAGAGCAACATATGGAAACGCAATCTGCGCTGAACTGAACTGTAAGAAGACATCGAACGGAAACAGTTACAAACATGGAGAGTCATGGTGTGTTTATACTGATGCAGGGAAGAAAGATATCAGCGACAATGCAGTTGGCAGCAGATTCTACAAACACGTCTGCGTCAATGGTGAAGAAGTAATTGAGCAATGTGCTGATTTCCGTCAAGAAGAATGTATAGAAGATGCAATTGAGATTTCTGGAGGAGGAAAATTCAGCCAGGCAGCGTGCAGAGTTAACCGATGGCAGGATTGCACAAGCCAGGGAGAAAAAATAGATTGCGAGAACACAGAACGCAGGGATTGTGTTTGGAAGAAAGGCATTATTCTGACTAATGTAAGTTCTGAAGGCGCATGCATCCCTAAAAATTCTCCCGGATTGAAGTTCTGGGAAGGGGAATCTACGAAAGCTATTTGCGCGCAGGCAAACGCTGCGTGCATTGTGACATTTAAAAAAGGAGTGTTTGGCGGTGAGGAATGCGCTCAGAACTGCCAATGCCTGACTGAAGGATGGAAGCAGGAAAGAGCAACACTCTGCAAATCATTAGGAGATTGCGGACCTAAGATTAACTGGGTAGGTCAGGAAGGATACAAGACTGGATTCAAGATAACACAAGAACGCCAATAAACTAAGTGAAGAAATGTTTATATAGTATTTTGAATCCATAATTAGATGAGTCTTAATGCATTGGAGCAGAAAGTCAGAGCGACAATTCTTAGTGGAATCTTAGGGATTGGTGTTCTTGGCAGTGGATGTGAAACTCCTGGGGATTATATGCTTGTTTCAGGTCTTCTTGGTTTTGGGGGTCTTAATCCAAATCTTACTATGCAACAAGCAGTTGCAGTTGGAATTGGGAGAGATTTGGCAAATACTGGAGCACTTGTTGCTGCACAACACCAGTCTAGTGAGAGAATTGCAGGAGCGATTCGTGGGCAAGAGAATGCGGTAAATAGACAAAACAGTTCATCTTCTTATAGAATGGTTTCCACACCAGATATTGGGACAGTTCAGGTAGACGATGATAATATGACTGCGTACGGTTCGGGTTTTATTGGATATGGCGATTACGCCAAACGCCCATTCAGAGGTCAATTAGTAGTATGTACTGAATGGCATGATTTGAACAATAATGACCTTATGGACTTCCCAAATGAATTTATAGGGATTGGTGCTCACAGAACTACTTCTCAGAAGACCACCCTTATTCTAGACTTTAATCATAAAATTTCAGGTATAAACTATTACCTCATTGATAACGCTACTACAAAAGAGGTTAGTGCAATAAAATTTCAGGGGTCTGAATCTAGAGTCCAGGACGTATTCCTCCCAGGAAAATTACCTACTGGGAACTATAGTGCTGTTTGGGAAGCAGAGGGAGAATATCTTGGAAAGATTGTAGTAAGCGTTACCAACCCCTAATTCTTCGTATATAAACTATATACGACCTTAATCCATTATACCATCTCGTTCCTCTCTTGCTGCGGAGTTCCTCGGCTAAAGAGCTGCGGACTTCCTCGCTGCGGAGTCGCTGCGCTAACTCGTCAAGAATATTTATAAACAACCTTCTGCTCTCTAAGTAATGCAAAAAAAGAGGCAACGCGCTGTATCTTCAATAGCTTTTGGCGAGATATTTTTAATCTTGAGTCTTAGTTTTGCGATTGCGTTTTTGTTGTCGGAAAAAGTTGGAGTGGTTAGTGCTGATCCTCTTGCAGGTGTCTACGGTTCAATAGGGGAAAGTGCGGCAACTACGGCAGAATCAAATACATTGATTGGTACAAAAACGGGGGGAGATTTCAGCCTGACAAAAGGAATCGGGCAGGTTGCCAGTGGTAAGGCAACCCTCGGTTTTACTAATCCAGTTACAGCAGGCGTTGCAGGCTCGCTCGCGCAAGGATTGTTTTGGGGGGGAGTGTTGTTTGCCGGCGTGAAGTTACTTGCGCCGTTATTGGGAGTGGGAAAAGAGACAACTAATGCTCTTGCAACTGCAGCGCTAGTCGGAGGAATAGGTGGAGGAGTGATTAAATCAACTGTAGTTTATGTGCATGGAGGTCTTGAAGGCGCAAAGATTGGTTCTCTCACTGCAGGGCAGGCAGGTTTCTTCGGCGGTTTGATAATTACCGCAGTCGTGTTTTTAGTGATGTATAAAAAAGAGAAGAAGCAACTTGTGAGTTTTCAATGCCTGCCGTGGGAGCCGCCATTGAAAGGCGAGAGATGTGAGGATTGCAACAAAGATCCTCTTAAACCATGCACTGAATACCGATGTAAATCACTTGGGCAGGGATGCCAATTACTGAATCCTAACACTGGTAAAGAGCAATGCACTTGGGTAAGCAAGTTCGATGTTGAAAGCCCTAAAATCACTCCATGGGTCGAGCCATTGCGCCCTGTTGATGCAAGATATGTTCCTGACACAGCCGTAAGACCACCGGCAATTGGAACAAAAGTTGTTGCGAGCAAGAACAATGGATGCTTGGATGCATTTACTCCATTGCAATTTGGAATTATAACTAACGAGCCTGCACAATGTAAAGTTGATTACAATCATACTCAAAAGTTTGATGATATGCAATTCTTCTTTGGAGGAGATAACTATTATTCATATAATCACACGCAGAAAATGCGCCTGCCTGGAGGAGCAGATAGTGACATTACTCCTCTCTTGAATAATGATGGACATTTTGCGCTCTACACGCGCTGTCGTGATGCTAATGGAAATGAGAATGTTGATGAGTATTCTATTAGCTTCTGTGTCAATCAGGGTCCTGACACAAC
The DNA here is from genome assembly GCA_964554415.1 of Candidatus Woesearchaeota archaeon. Lineage (GTDB taxonomy): Archaea > Nanobdellota > Nanobdellia > Pacearchaeales > GW2011-AR1 > JAGVXD01. The sequence continues at coordinate 10,266 of CAZKON010000024.1, forward strand.
ACCTCCACGTATTGAAGGGACATCAATAACAACAGGAAGCCCTGTGCAATATAAGATTGAGCAGTTACCAATTGAAGTGTATGTAAACGAGCCAGTAGAATGCCGCTGGAGCACGCAAAGCAAAGCATACGATGATATGGAGAATGCAATGCGCTGTGCGAACGACGTGGCACAATTCAACAGTGATTTGAGTTATACATGCACAACTAACCTGACTGGCATTAAAGACCGTGAAGAGAATAAATTCTACTTCCGCTGTAAAGACCAGCCCGGCAAAGAAGAAAAAGAAAGAAATGTAATGGCGCAAAGCCATGAACTCTCTTTGATGGGAAGCCAATCACTTACTATTGACAGCGTTGCTCCGAACGGAACAATTTCAGGAAGTACTAATGCTGTTAGTGTGACATTAAGCATACAAACAAGCAACGGCGCAAATGAAGGCAAGGCAATCTGCTCATTCTCAAACAAGAGCGCTCCGGCAAGTGATTTCATAACAATGTTCTCAACAGATAGCTATACTCACTCGCAGGAACTGACATTGTCTGCAGGAACTTATATAGTTCACTTTAGATGCGTTGACTCTGGAGGAAACTTGGCTACGGCACAGACAAGATTTACTGTTAATATTGACAAACAGGCGCCTCAAGTTACACGAATGTACCGAGATCAGGCATTAAAAGTTACGACTGATGAAGAAGCAGAATGCCGCTATTCCACAACGAGCTGCAACTTTGCCATAACAGATGGACTGCGTATGCAATACCAGAATGTTGACACAAGAACGCGACACTTTGCTGACTGGAAGCAAGGTATTACATATTACATACGCTGCGTTGATGCGTATGGTAATGAACCTAATCCTGCTGCATGCAGCGTTATTGCGAGACCGATTGAGCTTTTGCAGGCAAGCAGCAGTTCATAGGATTTATTCTTTTCTAATACCCTATCCCTATAGTCTTGCTATGGGGATAAAGTCCACGCTCTCCTGACAGAAGAAACGCGTCCATGTTTAAGAGTGAACAAACATCTGGTTGAAGAGATAAGTATCTGTAATACGAATCAGCTTCAATGCTTCGGTTCTTTTAGATGCCCTACTCCGCCAGCAGGCGGATTTGCCGAAGGCAAACTCTCAGGGTGGGGAGCTTCACTCAGTCAATTCATTTAGAGCATTTATTCCCTCAAAAAACTGGCTGAAGCGCTGCCCGTTTGTTTTTGCATTATCCAAACTGATTACCCAATTTTTATCGGTGTCTTCCATCTTTTCTGGATTAAGAAAGAGCCAACCTTGATGATTGAAGCGCGCAGCAATTGCGGGCTGCAGACCGAGAGAAAGCGCGAATGTCACAAAATCATCTATCTGCGCTTTTGTTATGTAAATACGGTTTTTTCTGCTGGACTTTACTTCTATTGCATAACCTTTCTTTCCAACTTTGCCGGCTATTAAGTCGCAAGGAGAATCGTCGTTGACTCCTGAGCCTGCGACACGCAAAGCGCGCCAACCGTTTTCTGTAAAAAGTTTAACAAGCTCGCGCTCAACATTCGCCCCTTTTGATTTGTTTGACATTATAGAAAAGAAGAAAAGAAGTTTATAAGTTATACGTCTCTAGACACTCAATGTGTATAATGATTCAGAATCCATCCCAAAGAGAGGACAATTACAACAATCGGAAGCCAGGGAATATTTATCCTTACCAAGCCCAGCTCTGTCAGAAGCCAGATAATACCTACTACGAATACGAGAAATGCAAAGGTGGGAAAACGCTTTTTCATGCTACAAATCCCTCGCTTGTAATGTCCTGCGACCGTTAAGCTTTGCTCTTGTTGCTGCCTCTTCAAGCAACTTTAAGACTTTCCTGTTAAGTGCGTCTGGAACATCTGCCGAAACTGACAGTTCTGGGACAGCAGGCTTTATTTTACTTTTTATTATTAAATCTACGTCTGCCATTTGACACCTCCTTTTCCTTTTTCTTTTCTTGTTTAGTCGTAGGTGGAGTTTCCTTCACTTCTGGTTTCATGAATGGGAAGAGAAGAACGTCGCGGATAGAATCCTGCCCTGTTAAAAGCATAATCATCCTGTCAATTCCTACTCCAAGACCTCCTGTAGGTGGCATGCCTACTTCCAGAGCGCTGACAAAATCATCGTCGTAAGGATTAGCTTCTTTATTTCCCTGTTTCAACATTTTCTGCTGCTCTTCTAAAAGCTTTTTTTGTATTACCGGATCATTAAGCTCTGAATATGCATTACCTATCTCTACACCCATACAGAAAGGCTCGAAACGTTCAATCAAACGGCAGAGCTTGTCATTACGGTGAAGTTTGCAGAGTGGAGTTGTTTCAAGCGGGTGATCAATAATAAATGTTGGCTGCTCCAAATGCTCCTCGCAGAAATGCTCAAACAAAGATTGGACTGCCCAACCCCATGTGTCTCCTTTCTTCTCTATTCTATGCTCTTTTATTATTTCGAAAAGCTCTTGCGTGGACTTACTCTCCACTTCTATCTTTGCATAATGTTTGATTGCTTCTGTCATTGTCAAACGCTTCCAAGGCTTCTTGAAATCAATTTCCTTACCGCGAAAATTAATTTTTGTTGAGCTGTTTACTTTTTTTGCTGTATAAACGTAGAGGTCTTCCATAAGTTCCATCATGTCATTATAATCTGCATAAGCCTGATAGATTTCCATCATTGTAAATTCAGGATTGTGCCAGCGGTCAATGCCCTCGTTGCGGAAATTGCGCGCGATTGTAAAAACTTTTTCATATCCTCCAACAATCAAACGCTTGAGATAAAGCTCTGGAGAGATTGCCAGATATAAATCAATATCTAAAGAATTTAAGTGTGTGGTGAACGGCCGTGCGTTCGCGCCGCCATATACTATCTGCAAGTAAGGAGTGTCTACTTCATTAAATCCCCTGCTCTTGAGAAATTCCCTTATTGCATCCAATATTTTTTCTCTTTTATCAAAAACCTGTTTTACTTCTGGTGACATGATGAGGTCAAGATATCTCTTTCTGTAACGCTCTTCTTTGTCTTCCAACCCGTGCCATTTATCCGGCAGGGTTTGAAGTGATTTTGATACAATCTCTGCTTTTTTCACTAGAATAGAAAGCTCGCCACGTTTTGTCCTGAAAATAGTACCTTCAACACCAACAAAGTCGCCTAAATCTATGTATTTTTTAAAAAATGTGAAAGTTTTCTCCGGAGTGTCTGAATCTTGGAGAACAAGCTGAATTCTTCCAGAGCCATCCTGTACAACTCCAAATGCAATTTTGCCCATGTTCCTAAAACTCATAAGGCGACCTGCGATTGTCACACTCACATCTGCTTTCTGTTCTGGTTTGAGAGCACTATATTTTTGCTGCAATGCTGCTGCTTCGTCTTTCTTCTTGAAGATATGAGGATAAGGATTAATCTTTTGCTTTCTCAATTCTTCAATCTTTCTCAAACGTTCTTTGACAACTTCATCATGGCGCCCCATCTAACGATGAGAAAAAGAGGATTTATATAGTTTTAGACGAGGTTAAGTCAAGTTGCCAACGTAGAACTTTTACCTGTGAAAAAAACTTTTATCTGTAAAACAACCCTCTGTGCTTCGGATGTATATGAGGATATAACGCTGGTTACATATGTTGGATAACAGTAGTTCTTGACAAATCACCTGTAAGCGGAGGTTATTGTTTACGTTAAGAAGCTTAGAAACCCAAAATCTTAAACTCTTTGAAATCCTGCAAACGCTCTTCCTTCTCTTCGATATTCCTAATTTGCGTATATTTAGGCCCGCGCTTGGCGATTGCTGCAACTGCATCAACTGACTCTTTATCTCCTTCAAGGAAAACCTCGGCGCGACCGTCGCTCCTGACACGAAGGAAACCCCGGACAGTGTGCGCATCTGCGGCTTCTTTGATGAACTGCTTAAAGAATAGACTCTGCATGTTTCCTGTGATATACAAACGAATGGCTTTTTTCATGAAAAGAATGGGGGGATGGTGTTTATATAATTTTGGCGTATCATGTTTACATTATCTTTACCACTTTTTAGTTATTATAAATTAGTTAGATTTAAATATCTGCATTTTTGTACTTTTTTATGAAATTGATTGTAAATGAATTTGGCGCGTATATCTCAAAGAAAGAGAATAGATTTGTCATTAAGATTAAAGAGAAAAAAGAAGAGTATTCTGCTGACCAAGTAGATCAGATCATTATTAGTAGTCCTTCTTCACTCTCAGAAGGAGCAGTACGACTTGCGATAGATAAAGAGATTTCCTAAGCCTTCGCTATCCCCACAGCAAGCTGATGGGGTATTAC
>CAZKON010000025.1:0-14467 GCA_964554415.1 Candidatus Woesearchaeota archaeon
GACTTTGAGAATCACCTGATTCTCAACAGCGCTCAAGAACTGAAAGTTCTTGACGAATCCTCTACAAAATTAACCCCTGCCTAAAGGCAGAGGATTTCTACGAGCATTAACAATTCACGTAAAACCAAAGGCGAAAGAAGAGCATTTTGAGCGCTTGAGCGAAACAGAGTACTTCATTGCTGTAAAAGAGCTTCCAGAAAAAGGAAAGGCAAACGCTCGTGTGAAATCTCTTCTTGCAAAACAGTTCAAAGTTTCAGTAAAAAATATTCTCATCAAGAATCCGAGCAGCAGAGTAAAAAGAGTACATATAGTTACCAATGTAGATGGAACAATGTAGATGGAACAACACAAAGATTTTAAAGAGGATACCTTTAGCAAAGTATAAAAGAGGCACAATGAAATACACCTTCGCTCCTGACTTACAGGCACGCATGCTCGCCATTGTTGCTGCCCTCAATATGCAGCATATTGATACTGCAAGAGTTAAATGCTACCGCTCGTTCGGTTCTTCAACAAAGCGCACACTCGCGCGTTGCCACACCGTCGGCAAGCTCATGCAGCAGGCAATGGGCATGCCTGCTCATTATGTAATTGAATTCCTCGAGAAATTCGAATCCCTGTCGCAAAAAGAACAGAACAAAGTAATAATTCACGAGCTAATGCATATTCCCAGAACATTCGGGGGAGGTTTCAGGCAGCATGATTATGTCTGTGAAGAAAACGTCGAAAAACTCCATGCAAGGTTTGTGGCTCTAGCTCCAGACTTGCCTGAACTGATGCAGGAAAAAGAAGAAAGCGCAGTATCACAAGCCTCTGTAACGCAAATTCTGCCACAAAAGCGTCTCCCGCGATTCTTCTGAAAAAAACAAAGAAAGCAAAAAGGTTTAATTTGTCCTTATCTGCCTTTCTCTTTCTTCTTAGCCGCATCAACCCATGGTTCAGCAAGCCCTTTATTCGCATGCCAAGTCACTTTCTGGGCCATTGAACGTAGTTTATGTTCGGGCGAACGATGCCATGCAGCATATAAAATTGCAATAAACAATCCTGCAATCAACAGAATAACTGCAATCACGCCAATACCAGCACCTACTGCTCCGGAATCGCTTTCACTCCCAGAACCGCTTCCTGCACCTGCCCTACTGCCTTGTGCTCCAGACTCACGAGTTCCACCCTGTCCTGCAGCCTGCTCACCACTTTTCGCACTAGGCACTACTAATGAAGTCAGAATAAGAGTAACTTTCTTAGTAAGTATATTAATGTTCTTCAGTTGGATTACCAAATCTTCTTTGCCGTCGCCATCTACATCAAAGCGTTTTTCCTGCCCAATATTAAGGACTATCGTCTGTGGCTCACTTCTGACAGTGATTTCCGCGCTGGTTGCAGAAATGCTATTGACAGTAACAGAATGATTCTTGCCATCTAACAAGAAAGCAACTTTCTCGCTCACTCCAAGAGTGTAGCTAACGCTTCCTACAAGCTCGCTTGCCGCAGTAGCACTTCCGCCACCTCCTCCTCCTCCACCCCCGCCGCCACTACTACTGCTCCCGCTATCAGTTGAACAATCAGTACAGCTAACTGTTGTCTGCATATTATCTGTAACAAGAGCAACAGTGCCTTTTTCAGTAGCTAAAGCCGTTACAGTGTACTTACAATTACCACTGCTGCCCATTCTTATTGTCCAAGTATGAGATTGTCTGCTGTTATGTGACATATCAAGCGTCTTTTGCGACTCATAATCACCAATACTACATCCTCCTGAATCAACAGCAAAACTGAGTGTGACAAGAACCTCTCCCGAAGCAATAACTTCTGCGGTTGTTGTGAAGTTGCTGTTAATGCCTCCACTGGCAGCAGAACTAGTCACAATGACACTGACATCAATAATATTCATAGAATATCCTGTAACAGTACTGGATGAATCTGACGCTTCATCAATCCGCACCTCACTGAATCTTCCTGCACCACCTTTTGTTGCTTTCATACCAGGGAAAGTAACTTCAACAGAATCGCCAACACCTACATTCTGGCTATTTACTGTCTTAACATAATTTGCTTGTTCAAGCCAATTATCTGCATTAGGATACAAAGTCACTGTCCCAACAGTTCCGGGAGCGTCTCCACTATTGCGAATCGTGACAGTACATGAAAACCAAGAGCCGACTTTCGCTCCAGAAGGGCAGGCAATCTGTGTTACTTGAAAACTCGCAGCTGCAAATACGCTTGGCAATACCAACAAACTAAAGCAAAGCGCAAGCGCTGCTAGGAAATACCCCTTTCTCTTATTCATTTTTTTGTAGTTTATCATGTGGTTCTATTAACATGGAATGCAACATAACCATAACCAGTGTTATAATCAGGGTCATAACAACGAAGTGTGATACCATAATCTTGCGCAAACCAACGTGAGATATTCATTGTATAAACATGACGTGTCCCTCCGGTAGAGAATCCAGTGCTTCCTTGTGACAATGCGCTCAGGCTGTTATTATTGAATGAATAATAATCTCCTGTAACATATTCATACTGATATTTGGTGCCATTCTTAAAGCCATAATATGTATAATTGCATGCATCAACAAGGCCTACACTTGAACTATTTGCACCGCTTAATGCAGCACACCCTGTATAAGTATAAAAGTATCCATAATCACTGGTAATAGCATAGCATACCGCGCTTTCTGAAGTCGTGAAATTAATCACAGGCAAATTCGTTGCATTGAAACTCTGATTGATTGTCGGAGTGGTCATAGTTAGATTCGGCGCAGTAAAGTCCTTGATCTGGAATGTGCTTCCAGAAATTGTATTAGTGCCTGCGCTGCCAGTCACATTTGTCTTTACTGTATACGAACCTTTTGTCCAACCACCACCGGGCGCAGTAATACGAATAATTGCACTTCCATTAGTAATAGTTGTGCCGCTTCCACCAGAAACAAAAGCCCAGCTCGCAGTGCTGAATGTCGTACACCACTCACTCCAACACCCCCCAGAGTATTGCCCATATTGAATATTATTAACCGTAATACTGCTTGCATCATTGTAATTCGTATCACGCACTCTTATTCTTAAGGTAACATTCTGATTAGGAGAAAATCCATTTACCCAATTGCCGTTTGAATCTACAACGTCAAACCATCCATTATACGCTTCAAGACCAGTGAAATAAATACCATTATAATCATTTACTGCCCCCCCACTTGTAGATATCCAGTCAGCATATAGATAATTGCCTCCGACTGTCCATCCACGTGATGGCGCACTTACTGAAATAGTTGCGCTCCCATTGATAGAACACCCGCCACTGCCAGCACTGCTTGAACTGCATGTGCTGCTATTAGTAACAGTAAAGTTATATGTCTCAAGAACAGTTGCATAGTTTGTAGAACTATCATAACGCCATCTATAAATACGAGTTAGATTACCCTGTGCAATGCCTCCTGCAGGCTTGCTAATTGATATAGTTACATTTACAGGCTCATTTATCCGCTTACTGCTTCCGCCGGCAATGCTTCCCCATGTTGTCCTGAATTGTGTCGCACGGAAAAAAAGCCATCCGGTTTGTGAGTTACTCGCAGAGTCATTGACAACAACATTCAAATAATGATAGCCCCCCCAGCTGCCACTGCCCCAGTCATTGTTATTAGGACAGAAGCGCACAGAAGCAGTTGCATTGAAAGAAGTACCATTTGTAAAGTTAGTGTAAGTTGTCTGTGAACTCCCAGAGTTGCCCCAGATATTCTCATAAATCCGCACAATTGAATAATTGCCTCCAAGCAGCGCATTGTTCGACCAGTCAGGCTCGCGGATATTAAGTGTCGCATTCACGCACTGTGAGCTATCAACTTCATAAGTATTGGTACTCAAATCAACGCGGAATGACTGTACGTTGAACCATACCCAAGCGCTTGATGTCTCATTATCTCCGTTCTTAATTGTCAAATCACCCCAATACGAGCCACTCGGCCAATTATTTGTTTTGTGAGTAAGATTTACCAAAGCATTTCCAATTATTTGCAAATCAGTCCTGTTCGCCACGCTGATATTATAGTCTTCAGGATAATTAAACTCTCGCATTTGATACGTTGTTTGGTCCCACATGCGCAACATAGAATCATTTATGCTTGTATTGACATAATCAGCAGAGCTATAAGAATAACTCCATCCAACATAACCTTTAGTCGTAGTAGTATTAAAGTACATAGAGTTACTTGGTTTAATATTATACTTCCAACCTGTCCCATTTGAAGTAGTAGGCTGCGCATTCGCATAAAAAGCGATAGTATTAAACCATGCATATCCCGTATCCGTACCATTGACATCAACAATAACGTTAAACCATCCAGTTCCCCATCTGCTATCACTCTTATTAATCTGAAGCAGATACTTACTACTGCTATTTACTGCACTGTTCCAATACCATGGACTAGATTCATTAACAATTATAACCGATGCATTGTACAATGATGAATTGAGTTCCTTGCATGGCCAGCTACGGCAATCATCAATCTTACGAATCTTGACAGTCACATTTCCTCCGAGATTTTGACCTCCTGAATCGCTATAACTCCAAGCCCCTGCATTATTTATTTTAATATAAAGCGTGACATTATCGCGGGAATTAAAGTAAGACTTATATGAACATGTCGAACTTGCCGAACACTCTACTGGCGTTCCATATACTTCCCAGAGCTTTACTGAAAACCAAACATATCCATAATCAATATTCCCGGCACTGTCAGTACCTTTCAAGACTATACGATAATTACCGCTGTCCCATGTACCTTTTTTCGTATTAGCCGCAGAGATAGTGAGCGTACCTGTACCAGTAGTAACACTCGTCGTATTAATTGCCGAAACATTAAAACCTGAATCAACAGGTGGCCAGACCCAATCCCCATCTTTGCCAAGATATTCAATCTTCTCAACCTTAACTGTACCTGCAAGACCGCCACTGCCATAACTACTCCACCAATTCGTTCCAGCTTCATACATGCGCACCGTGATACTCAGATTGCTGGTCGGACCATTTTGCCAAGTGTTGGAATAACCATAAAGATAAAATGCGCGTGCTTCGAACAAACCATATACTATATCAGAACTGCCATCAGCACCAGTAGCTCTCATCTCAACACTATATGTTCCACCATCCCATTTAGTCGCGGGAGCAACAGTGCAGGTATATCCTCCTTCATTATCACTTGCCGTACATATTGAAGCAGTAGTGTTCACACCATATTCAATACCGTTTTGAGTATTAGTAACTTTTACAACGCTGACACTGGCATTATTCACAACTTGCTGCGTCTGCGTGTTCACAGAACAAGCGCTTCCCATTCCATAATTGGTACTTGCATTGGAACCCCCGGTCGTAAAGTTAGAAGCAGTTGCTTTTCCAGTCGGATTGTTAGCCTGAATAGTCTTTAACTCGAAATAAACTGTGTCAGTTGACTTAAATTGCCAGACATAATAATAAGAAGAACTGCCACTGCTCGAAGTGACGCTTCCGACAGTGTTCTTCGCAACAGCACAGATGTCATAAGGATTAACAAGAAAACGGGCAGTTGTTGAAACACTTCTGTTATTTGCCATGATAACTATAGTGTATACTCCGCCCGCCCTGGGAACATCAAGCTGGAATCGCTGTGCCGTAACATTCCACCCCCATTCAAGAGGAGTATTAGTCCCATTGACAGTACCATACGAAACATTGGTATAGTTCATCTCGGTCCCATTCATATATGTCACAGAAAACACTTCAGCATCGCTGAGATTGATTGAAGATGTCGTGTGATTATAGCTTGTCAAAGTAATATATGCAAGTTCGTTAGTCCCGAAGAGTTCCTTAATAACTCCATCAACATTTGTCGCCTGAGCAGCAACAATCGTATCAATAACATAGATAGTAGAACGTGCTTTCTGGATGCTCCCATCGTAATTAAGTGTAACTGCTGCGGCGTATGTCCCCAGAACGCTTGGCGAAGTTAACGAAAACTGATAGCACCCGCTGGTACTACAACTCGCATTCCAAGTAACACTAGCATTGGCAAGGCTGTTACTCAGTTTATCGGTAAGATTAATCATGAACGCACTCGTATTAATTCCAGAAACAATGCTTCCATTGCCGCGATATTTTGGATAAATATCAAAATAAAGTGTTGTGTTTGGAAAAGCACTATAATCATATTCAAAGCCAGATGCAGTAGTCCGCTTGACTATAGAAAAAGTCCAGTCCTTAACTTCAAAAGACGTGAGCACATTCATGCTGCCATCTCCAGTCTTTGACACAGTAAGCTGCGCATAATATGTTCCAAAGGTAAAATTGATAGTATCAAGTGTGAAAGTGAAACGGTTTATGTATGAATTGTTGGTATTCAAAGTAGTTGAATCAACAGTTTTCATCACATTTCCGTCTGCATCAGCAATATAACCTGAAAAAGTATATGTATCACTTGTACTATTCGTAACAACCCCCACTTCAACACTTGCCTGCTCACCGCGTGCATATGTGCTCTTATAACTCTTGCCTGTACTATCCTTCATATATGCAGTAACTGTGAAAGGTACTACACTAAACCGAGAGTATGCCTTGTAATTATTTGCCTCTATAAAATAATCACCATAAGAAGAAGGTGCAGTCACGCTCGTCGTACACTTGCCGTTACTTCCGGTTGTGCAATTAAATGTTGCAAGTGCAGTTTTATTTGTAACATTCTGTATACTTCCATTAATTGAAACATTGTTAACATATAAAACTCTGTCTCCGACAATTCTAACAGCTTCTGCATGAATAAGAATACTCTCAGAGGGATTATACGTGGTTCTCGCAGGGCTAACTCGAATCAGATCAATGCTTTGATTAACAACTCTAATCTCAACAGATGAATACCAAATAGTATTGTTCGGGTCTCGATATTCGGCGCGCAACCGATAAGTATCTGACACGTTAGGCGCACTTATTAAAGGTGCGCTCGTGTTGTAATCGCTGCGGGAACTGAAAAGACCCAAGCCACTTGTGACGAGAGTATAATTAGTCAAGTTAGCAGTTGCATTGCTGAGTGTAATATTAATCACTGCGCCGACTACTGCGGTGTAGTTGCTTACTAATGTACCGTTAGCAGTGTAATTTTTAATCATCAGGCTTCCTCTGAGTTCAATCTGCTCATTCGTTGTGTAAACGCTCTGCGGGATAGTGAATGAAAAGTCAGCGATATAATAAGCACTCGCTAATTGCAGAGAATAAATACTAAATATAACTAATGCAAACAATAGACTGACGAACGCACCTTTTTTTTTCATCACTGAATGAACTATCCTGATTGTTACTACAATAAATATATTCCACTATATAAATCTTTCCTAAGTATCGACGACAGTTTTGCATTGGCAAAACTCGCACATACATTTAAATAATTAGATTCCTCTTTGATGATATGACAGAACAACCAGCAGCAGCTGAACAACCTCCTTTGTCTAAGGAAGAACAAATAGGCTATCATAAAGGAGCACTCTCTACACTTGTCGGAGAAAGAAGTGAATTGCTGCGACTTGTGACAATTACCGAGCAACTTGTGCAGGCCCATGTTAAAGAACTGGAAAAGTTAGGTGTTAAGCTCCCAACGAAGTAGAATCTTATTTCTTCAAAACTCTATGCTCGTCGCTAAACTGCTTGTGTTTGTAGTCTTTGCAGTTCTTGCGCATATTCAGCTATGGTTTGGGCGTTAATTCGTAGTCCAGCCGCTCTGCATTGCAGCGCCAAGCGCGTGTAGCGCTGCTTGAGTTCTGCAATTTTTTCCGCTATGCTCGCTGTTTGTGTTTCCATGTTCCTAGTTAGCTCTAAGCAGTTGTTCGAGTGCGTTGATTTCTCTGGCGATGTAGCGGGCAGTCTCTCTCGGCAGATTGTTTCTTCGATATGCTTTCTTGTAGGCCGCCAGTTCGCGCGCAAGTTCTTTTCTTCCGCTTCTTTCCTCGTAGGTTCTCATGCTTTGTGGTCCTCCATTGTAAAAATTGTGAGAACGACCGGTACTTAATACTCTGTTGAAGAATATTCTACAATGAAATAAATGAAGCCAAACAAAGAGCAAAAGAGTACCTACGATTTGACCCGAAGATTTAAGATACGGGGAAAAGGCAGTCTTCCATAGCCCTGCCTCTTCCTTCGGGAAGAGACGAGCATCTTTTTAACAGATACAGGGTAAAATCTGCTCTTCAAAGAACTTCAATAGCTCCTCTCATCTAAATAAAGACAGGGGCGGGATTTTAACGAAAAATATTCATTTAAGCTGTTTCTCAATCACACCTACAAAGAGCTTCGCATCTTCTAATGCAGATTTAGCATTCTCTTTAGTAGGCTTATACTCCAATCCGTAAATTGCCTCATGTCTTTCTGCGCGATATGTATTCAGGAGATGAATAATATTCAAAGGAATTTTATTTCCATATTTTTCCTTGAGATAGATATAAACAGCGAAATGACTTTTTTCCTGTATGCCATCACGATAAAGCAGGGCACGTGCGGCGTGAAACATCGCAGTATATGCCTCTACAATTACTGGATAGTACAGCTTGATATCAACTTTCAAGAGGTACTCGCCAGATTCAATCCTTAGCTTTGCTAATTCTAATGACTTATTCATCTTCTCGTTATCAGGAGCAATCTTTCTCAACAGCCTGAACTTAAAACAGTTCCCTATCGTATGTATTTCCATAGTTATTTTACTAAAGGAAGGTCTCCTTTCAGAGGAATTCCGTGCGTGATTATATCATAATAGAACGCCCTGTTCTTTTCATAGTTTTTTTTCCATTCACTCCACAGCATGATATGTGTGTTAATGGTCTTTCCTAATTTTTTCTCATACTCACTGAAATCAATATGCTTGTCTTTGCCTATAATCAGTAGATCAATATCACTATTTTCGTCATCTTCCCCTTTTGCAAGAGAGCCAAAGAGAATTATGGATGAAACAGCAGGAATGTTTTTCTCAATAAACCGTGGCAACCCAGATTGCATTATTTTTTTCACTGAAAATGCTTTCTTTAACTGTTTATAGAATTTATTTTGCGCATTTGCCCTAAAATAACGGAGATTTCCTTTTCTTTCTTCCTCAATAAAACTCTCTTTAAGTAAGAGAGAAGAGTATTTTTTCACTGCGAAGGGACTTATTTTCAATTTTTTGGCAAGTTCTCGTAAGTAGACTTCTTTGTAAGGGTTTTCTAAAAAGTACTGTATCATTTTTAGGAAGAGCATTTCTTGCATACAAGTGTTATTGTTTTTTATCTTTATAAGTCTTTTGTTTTTATATAAAAACAATTGTTTGTGATTTTTATACTACTATATTCATCCTGTTTCGAAGATTTTAAATAGCATTGCCTCTTCTCCAAGAAAAAGCTGGGACGAGTGTAGAGCAAGCTATTTCCCTTTGTCATTCCCTGACTCGCTTTTCAGAATATCCTGCATGTCCTTCTTTAATGCCGGAAGGTGTTCTTGGAGTACATTCCATACTCGCTTCATAATAACCTCGAAATACGCATGCAAGATAACGTCTCTGAATCCTGCTATTTCTTTCCAAGGGGTAGAGGGGTATTTCTCCCGCGTCGCGCTAGGGATATTCTTTATCGCTTCTCCAATAACGCTTAATTCCCTGAGAACTGCGCTTTGTCTCAATTCATCAGTGTAAAATTCTTCTTCTAAAATATTCGCTGAAAAAGATTCGATTTTCCGTATGCTTTCTAAAACATCTTCAATAGACGAAATAACATTTCGTTTCATAGAATGCTAATCTCTTCTTTTAAGATTCTCTCTTTGAGTCTATGTTTAATAGCTGCGTATTCAACCAAGTCAACTTTCCTTCCCAGAGCATACTCGAGTTCGTTTTTTATTTTGATGAATCCTATCAAATCAAGTTTATCGTCAGGAATTTCCACGAGAATGTCAATATCACTCTTCTTTTTTGCTTCTCCGCGCGCATAACTGCCAAAGATACCAGCTCTCGCTACATGATGCTTTCTTAAAATTTTCCGTGCTTTTGACTTTATTGTGGCTAAATTGCTCTCCATCCTCTTTTTAAGGAGGAGGGACATTTAAGCTTTTCGTTTTCTTACATTCACTATTTGTTGTAGAAGTATCTTCAACAGAGATTTATCTCCCTTCTTTGCGCCAGAAGAGCATGGAGCACGACGCAATGACGCAGCCCGCAAGGGACACAACGGAAGGAGAACAATGAATCAAGGAATGGTTCTAGCAGGAGTAAGAGGTAATGTAGTGCAGGCTATAGAGTCTGTCCATGAATTTCTGAAGCAGTTTACGAGCAAGAGAGAATTAGCAAGAATAGGTCATGTGAGACTTGATGATTATTATTCGGGGAGTTTTAGGTTCAGTAAACTCGAAGAAGATGAAAATCCTGTTCTTGGAACGTACCTCTATGATGAGGAAAAATGGTGCAGAGGATGCAATAATAACTGCCAATATAGGTCTAAAGAGTTAACATTCTATGAACTCTATGAAAGCACCGCTCTTAAAGCTGCACGTTCGCTATCGGAAATTGCCGAGCTTTCCAAGCACACCCTAACAAAAAATCTTTACATGGGATTATCAATAGGTTCACGAGATCTCTGGATTGTTGCTTATCAGAATAATTGTGACACTCGTATTAAGAGATTAGGAAAGATTTCAGTCAATGTTAGTAGCATAGAGTCTAAACATATAGCCTATCGAAAAGCTCTAGAATTAGTAGATACTGTCAGAAGATTGTAGAAAATCCGCTCCTCCATAGTCTTAAATAGTTCTGCCTCTTCTTGAAAGAGAAGAGGCAGCATGAATCGGAGAAATTTAAAAGTACGCAATTTCTTGCAAGCGCTGAAAAAATACGGGTGTATTGAGAAAAGAAGCACTTCTCATGGCGTTATTCTCGAAAATCCTCGCAATAGTAAGTCAACGAATGTTCCAACACATCGTGAAGAGATAGCTGTTTGGATTTATGGTAATGTGTTAAGGCAACTTGGAATTGACAAAGAAATCTTCGAGAAAGAATACTTTTAAAGAAATATTCTTGAAACAAGTAAAGGAGAATCTTGATTTTCTATGAGAATACTCTTCTTTTCAGGATAGGTCTCTAAGTATAACTGTAATGATTTTCTAAAATTACTTATTGCTTCATCAAGCGTGTCTCCAAAGTCCGCGACTCCAAGTTCTTCATTATTTACAATAAAGACTTTGTGGTCATCCATATTTTCCTCTCTGACAACTATGGTGACGCCTACATTGTCTGTTCTGCTTATCTTGATGCGCTTTTCTTCCATAAACTGTTAACTTTCTTCTTCTATTTAAAACCTTCTTTTTCCTGATAACCTATTCGTAATAATGATTATCCTGAGTATGTTGTAGAGATTTCATCAACATATCTCTATAAGCTTATTATTTTGTGAAGGAGCATGGAGCACGACGCAATGAAGCGGCCCGCAAGGGACACAAGAGGAGGAAGAGAATGAGCGAAACAGAAATACGAGAGAGACTTTTCTCACAATGTTATTCAACCTATCAAGAAGATTATGAGAGAACACGCAAAGAGTTTGATCTTCCGGACCGAAGAAAAGATTATCTTGACAGAATGACTGGAAAAGCTGCTTATCTTGAAAGGCTTTTTGCCCGAACAGGAAAATGCATAGCTCATGTTGAATGCCTTGAAGAAATGCTTTCTGAAGAATATCCAGGTTCTGAAACAGGTGATGAAATCAGGGCGCTTCTGTCGTTTGAGATGTACCCTGCTCTTGCAAAGTGCCTTCATGAAATCTGGGAACCTGCACAACACTCTTGGCTTGAGCACGATAGTAAAAAGATTTCTAAACTTCATAGAGCAGAGGCAACTTATTGGGTGAAAGCAGATGAAATTAAGCAAAGCATTCAAAGCAAGGAGATTTTACATCGGTTATCTCAAAACGAAGCCATACGATTCGAGATAGACAACTCTGAAGAACTTAATAGAAAAATAGAAAACTCTCGGTCGCCAGGCAACAGAGGAGCTCTAGGAAACGCGGGAGACCTCTGGATTATCGCTGATGAGCCTGAAAAAGCGGAAAAATATTATCTGAAAGCAGGACCTAATACTTATGAACACGCAATAGAAGTCTTTAGAAAACGGGGCGATACTGAACGTGTGAGAAAATTCCTGCTTTTGGCTGTAGAAGATCCAGTAGGATATAGTGAAGGGATTCGCTACAAACAAGCAGGATTTTATGAAGAGCTTGGAGAGCCTGAAAAGGCAAAAGAAGTTCTCAGACAATACGCCTGCCACTTGGAGAAATGCAGTCTTCATGTTGACTTGCATGGCGAATGGTCTAATGCCCCTGAAGAAGCCGCGTCTATTTGGGAAAAACTTGGAGAGAAAGAACGAGCACAGCGCTGTAAAGAAAAGGCAGAGCGTCTTTGGCATGAACTCTATGAGTAAAAAACTGTAGTCTAAAAATCTACAACAATACGAAAGGCTTAAATAGCTCTTTTGCTTTGAAAGAAAAGCATGACAAGCATAGAACGTACTCTTGAAAAAATCGGCCTCGCCCCTAATGAAATCAAAGTTTATCTGACACTCAACGATCAAGGTTCAATGAAAGCCGGCCGCATTGCCAAACTTGCTAAAATGGACCGAAGCAGCGCGTATAACGCGTTGCAAATGCTTTTAGACAAAGGTCTTGTGAGTTATGTCTTCATAGGCAAAGTGAAGTGGTTTCAAGCCACAGGTCCCAAAAGAATTCTCGAGTATCTCAAAGAACAGCAAGACGATGTACTTGCTGTGCTGCCTGAATTACAAGAAAGGCACAAGCGCAAGAAAATCGAGGGACAAGTTCGCCTCTTCAAAGGCATCAAAGGTGTTAAGTCAGTCTTTTTAGATATAGTCCGCACAGGAAAAGACAATTATGTCTTTGGCAGCGAAGGCCAGTTTTCAGAACGCATGCCTGAATTTGCGTATCAGTTCGACCGCATGAAAAAAGAGAAGAATATACATACTCAATTAATCCTGCGTAAAGGCAGGAAAGAACTTGATTCAAAGACATCAGAACATCGCTATCTCCCATCCATTGCAGAAAGCCCCGCCGTCACAAATATCTACGGAGACAAAGTGGCAATTCTTATCTGGACAGACGAACCAGAAGGTATTATCATTGAAAATGCGGCGGCTGCAAAAGCTTACAAGAGCTATTTTGATTTTATGTGGGAACACGCAAAAGAAACGAAGTAAATATTTCTATTTCTTGCAGAGAATAAGCGCCCAAGTTCTTTGCTCATTGATGAAGAACCTTACATTCTTAAAGTAAATCTTTATTGCTTTCTTTAATCTTGCCTCATCATATCTATAGGATATGGCAACTAGAATCTGATCGCCTTTCATGAATGGAATCGTACGATCTCCAAATGTTAATTTAGTATCCTCTAAAATAGTATAAAACATCTCAACTCGCGAGTTTTTGTAGCGTACGCCAAACTTAATTTCACCTCGTTTGAAACCAAGTTGGGTAAGAACCTTGCTGAGAAATTCATCCATAAGCCCCTGCTTATAAGAAGCGATAATATTTTCAGGTTTTGCATTTGTCAATGCAACTCCAAGAAGCAGCGAATCTTCATTATCATCCATTGCCTCCATAACCTCATACATAACCTCATGCATCTCAAAATTGCCGAGTGTACCTCCCAAAAAGAGCAGGAAGTTCTGCTTGAATTTGTGGTTACGTAATAAAGACGCAACATTCTCCAAGTTATCAAAATCAGAAATATTCCATTGGAACTGTACAACTTCCCCTTTATTCAGCTTAGTAATCTTATCTATAGCTTTCGTTACCATATAACTACTAATATCTATAGGACAATAACGAACAGCTACTCTACGATAAAGTTCTTCAATAATTGGCACAGCTTTCTTCCCATCACCGCAACCAATATCAATTATGTTAATAGTGTTATCATTAAGTATATAATCTGCAATCACAGACATATGCTTCTTGAGCATCTCAATCTCTGTCTCAAACATATATTTGCTGTAATCTTTATGCTTCTCAAGATCAAGATAACCTTGTGCTTGTTCAGGTGATAGATACCAAAGTTTAGAATCAGCAATATTCCAGACACGAGTGTTCCCTTCAAGAGAATACCCCCGTTTAATCAATTCCTTGAAAATAAGGTCGTTGACTTGCATACTCCTAGACAACCTAGGGGTTTATATGCTTTTGCACGGAGATATTTTCACTCTAGAGTTGGGATATGGATGACTCTGTTGATTATAACAAATGTTTGAGAGTTATCCAGATAGAAACCTCAGAAACTCCCAGTTTCTGATGGCACTCAAAAATCAAAGATTTTTGATGATTCTGGACAAAATGTGGCACAATCATCAGAATTTTCTATAACCCAGTATCTCCGAATGAAGTTTGATACTATGAAGTTACTCCAAAAGGCTTATATACTTAACCTATCTATTAGATAGGT
>CAZKON010000026.1:0-14211 GCA_964554415.1 Candidatus Woesearchaeota archaeon
ATATAAGCCTTTTGGAGTAACTTCATAGTATTAAACTTCATTCGGAGATACTGATAGAAAGGTTTATAATCTATGGGTTCAATAGTAGATATAGATACCATGGAGATTACAACAATACAACTAAGCAAAGAAATGAAAGAAAAAATAGCCTCTTTCGGGACTAAGGGTGAGAGCTACGAAGAGATTCTCGAGAGAATTTATACGATAGCAGCGAGAGAACAATTGCGTGAATTTTTGATGTCTGAGAGGGGATTTGTTCCTATTGATGAAGCCATACAAGAGGCAGACAAGAAATGGCCAAAGTAGAAATTCATGAAAACCTCAAAAATGAGATTCTCAGGAAATTTAAGCAGGAATCAAAATTAATCTTCAGACAGATGCAATCTCTTGAAGAGAACCCGTATAAGGGCAAGGCCTTGGGGACCGTCGGAGGAATTGTAATTAAAGAAATTAAATATGGCTCGTTTAGATTTTATTTTATAACTGACGGTTTTAAGTTAAGAGTTATGGACCAGTC
This sequence comes from Candidatus Woesearchaeota archaeon, assembly GCA_964554415.1. Classification (GTDB taxonomy): domain Archaea; phylum Nanobdellota; class Nanobdellia; order Pacearchaeales; family GW2011-AR1; genus JAGVXD01. The sequence goes on from CAZKON010000026.1 coordinate 518, forward strand.
AAAACTCACAGATTTATTGATACGATTTGTTCGGATGTCTGATAAAAAGGACCAGCAGAAGACGATAAACAAGATTAAGGAAGTTCTTCTTAAGATAGGTTCGGCAGGACTCAATAACTAAAATATTTGAGGTGAGTGTTTGAGTTTAGCGACTATAAAATAGGGCAATTTATGCTAAACAGTCCCTCGGCATATATCTCTTTGAGGGTGAGATGGCTAAATAGGCTAAAATGGGGAAATTTAAAGCATATTTCACTTCGCCTTTTTCCACAGTAAATCAAAATGTTTTTTGTATGATGATACGACAGTCTTGTTTTTCATCTTAAATACAAGTGGCTCCTGCGTCAAAACAATTATTGCTACAAAATCCGATTGAATGTGTATTTCAGTTTGCGGTTCAAAATCCTGTTTGAAGTATTTTATTGTTTTCTAATACCCCATAGCTTGCTGTAGGGATAAAGCATGCGCTCTCTTGACAGAAGAAACGCGTCGATGTTTAAGCGAGCAAGAGTCTGATTTAAGAGATAATTATCTCAAATATGAGTCCGCTTCGGTTCTTGGTTTTCTTGGATGCCCCACTCCGCCAGCAGGCGGATTTGCCGAAGGCAAACCCTTGGGGTGGGAGCTTCACTACTCCCTGCTTAAGCAGGGAGATTGCATGAGGTATTATAGGATTCTCGATGTTTCAACAATGACTAAGAATATGCGCACCAAGATGCCACAAAGGTAAGATGCGGGAGGTAGGATTCGAACCTGCGCAAGCACTAAGCTACTGCCACCTCAAGGCAGCCCGTTTGACCACTCCGGCACTCCCGCATAGAGAGACGAGAGTCAATGTGTTTTTAAAGCTATCTTGCGTCCTTTAAACATGAAGCACCCAAGTCATGTAGAAGGGTTTGAAGGAACGCTCGAAGAACTTGCGAAACGCATTGGAAATATGAAATACGATGCAGTAAGAGACTTTGTTGATGCCATCGCAAAAGACATTCGCAGACAGGCGGACGGAGACAGCTGGGGAAACAGACCCCGGTTAGCAAAACAACACTATGAAACTGCAGCGTATTTAGAAAGTGCGAGGGACGCGTTGGGGGCAGCATGGACAATCTGCGAGCAGTATATGAACGAAAAAAAAGAAACGAGAGAAAATCTTTAAGGAATTGAATCAACGAGTCGCCATTCATCTTCATAAACAATATCTTTATGGATGCCCATGTGAAAAATTCATCCTACTTCAGCGCTTTCTCGAACTCGTCGAGATTTTCCTCTAAGACGTCAAGCGCCTTTAGGAAAATATCTTTCGTATCCATCTGCCCGAAGGATTCTACAATAAAGAGGAGCTCGTCAGCGTCTTTGATACCTTCCTTGTCAATGCGTGCGATTGCATCAGCTTCCGCGTCATTCAGATCGCAGTGCCATTTCGCTCCTTTCTTTTCCGGTTTCATCAAACCCCGAGAGCGCTGAATGATGGCATCAACCTCAGGGGCAGCAGAGACTTCCTTCAGGTGGCGGTAGTAACAGAGTGCGGAGAGGTATTTTGCATGCTCAATACCGCGACCGAGGCGCGCTGTTGCAACGAACTCAAGCTTATGCCCATTGCCGAGCAGAGTAATCGGTATCTTCTGTTCAACAACTTCTGCGCTCCCTTTGAGGTCTTCTGCGTAAACTGTGCAGGGACCTGTTTTTGAGAGTTTCAACTCCACTTTTGTTTTTGCTGATGCACCTTTCGGTGTTTTTAGGGGAAGGAGCCCGAGGCGATGCGCCAGCATTTCATCATAAATTGCAGAATCATTCTTGAATATCTCGACTTCGTCAATGGCGAGCGTCGGAACTTCGGCAACGCTGCGCCTGATGGCATTCGCAAGTGATTCGTTCGCAGGCATACGGATGACGAGTTTCTCGGAGGTTTTTTGAATAGTTTCCATGGTATAGTGAGTAAAAAGTGGCTTTTAAACTCTTCTCCCTCTCTTCCCCCCTTTCTTCTTCGGACCGCCTCTTGCGACGCGAGTTGTGTCCAGAATGCTAATAATCTTAAATCCTTCTTTGTCGAGACTCTTTATTGCTGCATGTGCCCCAGAACCGAAGCTGGTTGTGCCTGTTTTTGCGCGAGTGCGTACATATAATGCAGTTATACCCAAATCTTTCGCACGTTCAGCTGCTTTCTTGGCTATGAACATCGCAATTGTCGGGTCTGACTTCAAGCGACTATGTTTCGTAACCATACCACCTGTAACGCGAGAGATAGTATTGCCGGCGAGGTCTGTAATGTGAATCATCGTATTATTCTGAGATGTCTGGATATATGCTATTGCTGGTCGCTCTTCATGCCTATCTTCCACTTTTTCTTCAGTCTTGTTCTCTATTTCCAGAACTGCAACTTCCTGTGCAGGTTTCTCTTCTTTCTTCTCTTCAAGCTCTGGTGTTGTTTTCTCTGCCATTATTTGCCTTCTTCAGTTATTGACTGGGAAGATTCTGACTTGAGCGCAGATTTTTTCTGTGCTTTCACTTCTATCTTTGATTCTTCATTTAAAGAGACAAGATAACTAGGAATATTTACCACCTTGTTATCAATTAATATATTTTTATGAACGACCATCTGCCGTGCTTGGCGCACTGTCTGCGCAAGACCTTTCTGAGCGATAATCGTTGGCAAACGGCGACGCAGAATGTCTTCTACGCTGAGAGCAAGAACATTGGCAATAGTGTGCGTTTTCAAACCGAGAGCTTTTAATTTGCTAAATAGGACTTCCTGCTCTTCGGGAGCGGACTTTGCAAGAGACTTAGCGCGGCGGCGGTAATAACTTACTTTTGCGATAGTCTTCCATATCTCGCGCTTGTTCTTTAGAGCATATCTATTAACTAACACATTCTCTTCATCAATACGGGACTTTTCATAGAGCTTTTTTGGACGAACGTAACTTTTTCCTTTGCGTATCATTTAGTAACTCCTTTCGTCTTCTTACCAACTGCGACAGTCTTATGTACTCTGAAGTGAGAACCTGTTCTTTGTCCTCGGACAGGCTGCTTGAGTGCGTGCCTTATTCCCTTGTAACTCTTAATCTCCTTTAAACGCTTTATATCGAACTCGCGTTTTATGTCAAGGTCAGCACCATAGAAATGGGCTGTTCTTCCTGTCTCACGGTCACGCCTTCGATTTTTAAGGAAGTCTGGAACTTCAAGAATATCAAGAAATTGTTCTATAAGCTTAATGTCATCTTTTGAGAATTCTGCAATCTTCTTTGAGTGAGGTATCTTGAGCTTAAGGCAGATAGCATTTGAAATAGCCCACGATATGCCTTTTATACGTGTGAGACCAACATAAATGTTTCTTGAACCAGGCAGGTCATAACCATAAATACGGACAAGCACCTCATGATTATCCTCTACGACAGGACGTTTTTTTTCAGGAGCTAAGGCTGCCTGTTGTTTTGCCGGCTTCTCTTGTTTCTTTTGTTCTTTCTCTGCCATGTATCATTGTACAAAAAGGTTAAATCGCTGTCGTTCCAGAAGTTCTTCCAATAAGCGCTTTTCGATTGCTTTTTTAGGATCTGGAATGCTCTTCAACCGTAATTTCATTTCTTCAAAAGACTCGAAGGGTTTTTCTTCACGGGCCTGTAAAATCTCCTGTGTATGCTTCTTACCGAAGCCAGGAATCAATTCTATTTGGTGCAGTCGAGTATTAATTGCCTGGGCAGTATTAAAGAAATCAGCATATTTCTTCTCCTGCTCCGCAACTAGCTTTTCGATGAACTCCTGTAGTTGGATCTTCGCAGTCTCAGTCAACTTCTCGCTGGGCAATTTCCCTGCGATGTAGTATATCTTATCTCTTTTATCTGGGCCTATATAAACCTTTTCTTTAGGTGTTAGCGTGACTCCGCGCCGTGGCACGAGTTCAAGAAGAGCAAAAGTCTTTTCACCTATCGCCTGCGCTACCGGCATTGTCCTGCTGCCCATAGGATAACCATAAGGGAGATAGTCTAAAATAATTACATTATCTTCTTTGCCAGTCATTGTGATTATAGTCTTATTCCTGAAGCTTAGAGAATCTTTGTTTACCCTTGATTCTCAACAGCGGTCAAGAACCTAAGAGCCTCCTCCTTTCTGAGGGACGCTTTTGATGAGTGCAAGAATGGCTTTTGATTCCTCTTCTGTTAAACTAACCTCGAGAAAAATTTTATTCATGTCTTCAGCATCATGCGGGAGCATGTCGAGTATTTTTATAATATTTTCTTCCTTTATCTTAGGATTGTTTAAGGCGCGGAGATCGGCTGCCAACTTATCTGCGTCTGCTTTTGAAATCTTGCAGAATTTTTTCAGATATAGAGCAATAGGCTTAGACTCATCTACTTTCTTCGTATATTCTTTTACTTGTGCCAGAGACAAAGCGGTTTTATTAAGTATCATGTTTTTATCCTCGTAAGATGGATTGGTTTAATAAAATATTTTTTCGGCTTGCCTAAGTCTGATATTTCAACACAGTATGCATCTCCCTGCTTGCTTAAAACTTCTCCTGTTCTGCCTTGCATGCGCTGCGAATATCCAAATATCTCACTATGCTCACGAACAACTGCTACATGCTCGCCTTTCTTGAACTGCTGGAAGAACTTTGTGAAAGAGATTCGCCCTCGCTTGCGCGGATGTTTGTGTTTCAGCATGCATTAAATGGACAAAATGAGTTTAAAAAGCTTTGTCCGCTCGGGATTTTTTAGAAAGAAGAATTGCTGAATCAAGGGCAGATTCCCCTAATAAAAAAAGAAGTGAAGACAAAGATAAGAACTCTCAGTAAATTACATTCGTGCCGGGGGTGTGTTTTCCCCGACAGAGCCTTGAAATAAATCTCCGGAATCACGCGATTTTTCCATGCCGTCTACAATCGCCTTAAACATCTTCTCTCCCCAGACTCCTACACCACAACGCCGGCAGACATCAATAACTGAAAGGTCGTCAATATCTGCCTTGCAATAAATGCAGTTTTTTACCATAATCCCTCTTTTACTGCAACGTTTCGTTTATGAGGTATTTAAATATTCGTGTTCTGAAACTGTTTTATGGATAATTCTGTTGATTAGTCTTCGTTTTTAGAATTATCCATCACGAGAATTCTGTACAAATAGTATACCAATTAACAGAATTATCGATAGATTAAGAATTATGACATAACTTTCTCCAGCGAAAAGCATTAAAAGGGCATGTTCTTTGAGATATGATGGAAAAAATTGTGAAAGGAGGTGGTTTATGAGCGACGTCGTTATTAAAATTCGCAAAGAGAACCTGTGGAAATACTCTACTTTTGTGCTTGCTGCTTTGCTAATCATCACTCTGTTTTACTTTATGGGTAATCGCAGTACGAGTGGCTCTACGGGAAATGTAGTTCAGCAGCTTCCTGGAAAACAGGCAGCAGTTACGGTTAGTGAGGATGATGATGCAATTTTAGGAGATAAAGATGCTCCGGTAACTATCATTGAATTCTCTGATTATGAATGTCCATTCTGCGGGAGGCATTTCCAGCAGACATATCCCCGTATAAAGGCAAACTATATCGAGACCGGCAAAGTGAAACTTGTGTTTCGTGACTTTCCCCTGAGTTTCCACCCAACCGCGCTTCCCGCGGCAATTGCTGCTGAGTGTGTACGTGAGAAAGGTGGAAATGAAGCCTACTGGAAGATGCATGATTTAATATACCAAAACCAGCAAGAGTTAAGTGTTGTAAATTTGAAAAAATGGGCGCAAAGCATAGGTTATGACATCGGCAGCTGCTTAGACTCAAAGAAATACGAAAAAGAAGTGCAGAAAGATATGGCCGACGGCTCAAATGCAGGAGTATCTGGAACACCAGCATTCTTTATCAATAAGAAGTTGATTTCAGGTGCATGCCCTTATGACACTTTTGAGCAGGCGATTAAAGCAGAAATTGCTGGCGAGGATTGGTCAGTATCTGATTGTCAGGTTAGGGTTGCGTAAATTTTATTTTTTTATTTTTATTTTTCTTAAAAAGAAGATAATGAAGAGTGTTAATAAAATTATGAGTATCAGCTCCTGATAAGGTTGCAAGAGCGCGCCTAAGAAAGAAAGGATAAAAACTATTGGTATCATGCCTATAAAAGTCGCGAGCGCAAAAAGTGAAAGACGAATGCGTGTCAAACCTGCGGCGTAGCTTACCAAATCAAAAGATACTTGAGGCATCAGGCGCGTGAGAGCGATAATGTATGCTATTTTATACTCACTTACATTACTGAACTTTTTATACCAAGTGTATAATTTAAGATGAGAGCGCGCGGTTTCTCCAAGAAAATAGCGGGCTAAAGTGAATGCTATGATTGCTCCGAAAGTTGCGGCAATTAAAGTGTATAGCATGCCCTGCCATGGACCGAAAACCTTGCCGGCTATTATGGCAAGAGGCGATGCAGGTATCGGCGCGATAATTATTGCACCAATCATCAACAAGCCGTAAACGAATGGCCCTAATAATGGAGATGTGCCAAGAAAGTATTCTATATCTTCGTAGAAAGGAAGAAGCAAAGGAAGCAATGCCAGCAGTGAAATTATTATTAGAACAAACAAAGCTATTCTTGTCTTCTCTGAATATTTAAATGCCATACATTTAGAGTACGCACCCATTTATTAAATCACCGGACGGTAAGTTTAATAAATCAAATTCCCTCTTTTTACAATGGAAAACAAACACGTTGGGTGGTTAGTCCTGGGTATTGCACTAGTTATTATAGGAATAATCTTCTTATTTAATAATGCTATGAAGGAAATAGTGGCAGAGGGTTGCCCGCTTCAGTTTCATGATGGAGCGCGATGCCCGGCCTATAAAACTATAGACCAGCAGACATACCTCTCTTTCTCAATCGTTGGTGTCCTGCTTGTATTGGGGATTGTACTGATTGCATCTAAGCCGCAAAGACAACTAGTAGTCAGACGTGTAGGAGAAAAGCGGGCAAAGATAAAGATTGACAGCGGCGTGACAAATGACGAGCGCAAGATACTTAAGATGTTGTCTAGTGACGGAGCGACTTTTCAGGCAGAGCTTATTGAAAAGACAGGTATGGGAAAAGCAAAGATGAGCAGAATACTTGACCGTCTTGAGAACCGCGGATTTGTTGAACGAAAACGGCGTGGGATGACTAATATTGTTGTGCTTAAATAGTAAAACTAATTTCACACAAGCACTTAAATAGATAACTTTCGATTAAGTTTAATGAGTTTTATTGCATTTGTCTTATTGAGTGTCATCCTGACTGCAGTTACCAATTGGATTATGTTATTCGGACCGAGGAGCGCGGTCTTTGGAGGATAAACGCAAAATGAAGAGTACTACATTGTTAGTTTTTGTGACTTTTATCGTTATAGGAATCGGAATTTTTCTGTACCAAGTAGGTCTTAAAAGCCCTGCCAGTAATGTAATATTTAACGAGGATAAACCAACTAATGAAGAAGTACAGCCAGTGACACTTAGCCTAAAGAATGGCAATTATTATCCGCAAGAAGTGCACGTTAAAGCAGGACAGCCTGTCGAAATAACACTTGATAAAAGCGTTATAGGATGTTATCGCTCACTTGTTATAAAAGGGCTTGGTGTTTCAGTTTATTCAAAAAGTCCAAGTGAAAAAATTGCACTTACACCAGATAAGCCAGGGATGTACAGATTTAGCTGCAGCATGGGTATGGGGTATGGCAAGCTCATCGCTAAATAGGTTTTTAAAGGAGCAATCCATAAGCATTGTATGAAAATCGTGGTGATTGTGGGCATACTCATCCTTATTGTTGCTGGATTTTTCTTTATATATAATCAAGGAGAGATTACTGGCTCGACAATAACAGGAGGGAGCGTTATTGATTCAGAACGTGAGAGTGAAAAAAATGAAGATACGCGGGCAAATGTTCCAGCAGCAGAGACACTAGAGATTACTATTGATGCCAGCAGGTTCGCATTTGATCCATCAGTCATTAAAGTTAAGGAAGGTGAGCGAGTAAAAATCATCGTGCAGAACACTGATACTACACATGGAATCTCTATTCCTGATTTTAATGTACGCGGAAAAGAATCAGTTGAATTTGTTGCAACAAAGAAAGGAAGCTATAAGTTCTATTGTGGGACTTACTGTGGTTCCGGACATCCAACCATGCAGGGAACATTCATTGTCGAATAAGCGTGTTAATTTTTCGTATGCTAAAATATATATGACATTTATCCATTATACCCTCTCGCTCCCCTCTTGCTGCGGAGTCGCCTTAGGCTATCTCGTTCTTCTTGCAACTTTACATTTAGCATAGATTGTCATGCTTTGTGCGGCCATGCCAATAGCAACACATAAAATAATAATTGCTAATAGTGATATTTCTAAGCCTTGTAATGGCAGAACTGAGAGACTTGCACTAAAACCAAGAACCGCGGCAAGACCTATTCCGCAGGAAGCACAACCAGGTAGAAGCATACCGCTCAGAATTCCAATTGATGAAATAACTCCTGTCTGGCCGGAACGCGATACCAAAGTAGCCCTAGCCCTATACGCCAACAATGAAACTAATGCTCCTGTCAGAAGACTGACAAACAACAGGCTATAGAAACTGACACGGGTAGTTAGATAATAAATGCCTACTGTGAAAAGACTTGCTATATTCTTAGTTGTTACCAAATCAAGATTTTTCCACTGTAGAATCAGCGCATTTAAAGAATAAAAAGCGAGTGCAATACCCAGTGCAAAAAAGAGATAGCCAGGATTAGTAAATACTCTTATTAAAACCTCGCGGCGCGAAGATAGAAGTTGCATATTTTATTCTGGGATTAGTTATTTATAACCTTTCTTGTTCTCCCCAAATAAAGAGATTTCCTAAGCCTTCTCTTTATGTTTCAGAGCCTTTAGGCTAACATGTTTAGCCCGCTATGTCGCACAGCCTGTTTTCTGAGATAAGTACCCTTTCGAGTGTAGATGTTAGACGCAAAGGATTAAAACCAAAAATTGAGTAGACGGTCTGTCCTTTGAATAGAGTAGTATAACATATGTCATATTTATTCATAACGCGCATTCCAACTTCTTCTAATCCGAGCCTGTGAGATAAATCCATCGGTGTGACCGAGTCATTATGCGCGAGATTATTCTCTCTCCACATCGTTGCAAGAAGATGAAGAAACTGCCAGTTGTTAATCTCTTTATATGGCTTATCTAAATCTTTAAGTCCAAGTTTATTCCTAAAATAGTGCATGTGCTCCTTAGCTTCATTGTGCAGTTTTATATCGGAAGAGTTCGTACTGTTTCTTAAAGGCAAGAGATGCGTCTCTAACAAGTCAAAAACTTCCTGTACAGAACCATATTTAACTGTAGAACACTTGATTGCATCCTGATTGATACGAATCATAATTATAAAACTGCAAGATTACTTTTATAGATTATGGTGATTGAATACCATCTTCATTCGTATCTTAATGCATCAACTGCTTTCAGTCTAAAAGCACGCCAGGCGGGCCAGATGCCTGAAAGTGCACCGACTAAAGATGCGAACACGAGACAGCCAACAATAAACACAGGAGGAAATGCTGCCCGCAAAAGTGTTGTAGATAGTTGTACTGTTGCAATATATTCTATACTCTTGCTAATAATCACTCCCAGCAATACGCCGAGAATGCCTCCGATGAAGCCAAGCAGGCTTGACTCGATTAAAAATAGAGAAAGGATATCACGATTGCGCGCTCCGACTGCTTTCATTACTCCAATATCGCGCGTTCTTTCCAAAACAGAAGTATACATGGTTGTCGCAATACCTATTGCTCCGACAAGAAGTGAAATACCTGCAACTCCAAGGAGAAATGAAGTTAGAATAGTTAGAATAGTTCCGAAACTGGCAAGCAACTCTTCTGGTGTCAGTATTGTGAAGTCCTGAGTATTCTCATTAACGCGGCGCGCCGAACGGAGTTTCTTCTCAACACGCTCTGCGACTTCCTTAACGAGCGCAGTACTCTCTGCCTGCACAATTACCTGATCAATTCTTTCTCCGGAGTTGAATAACTCCTGAAAATCTTCAAGGGGCATTAGAATGAGGCGATCGTCTCCCGGATTACCGCGATAGCTCATGATTGCTTTTACCTTGAATTCCAGTTCGTTAATTTTTATTGTGTCTCCTGCATGGACTGATTTTGCAAAGAATGAGTCTCCTTTGAAATTATATCCTAAGGCAATAACACCCCTGTCACCTTTCTTAAGATATCTGCCTTCGTCAATTTTGTATGCGCCGCTTTCGGTAAATACGTCGCCTCGCTCTGTGGGGATACCTACGACTTGTGTATAACGTATATTATCCATGAATTCGACTTTCGCGTTGCCTGCAACCGCATATGAAAGGTCTTTCACGCCTGCAACTTTGTCAATTACTTCTACGTCAGCGAGCGTCATCATAACAGCTCCTCCGCTGCCAGGTCCTGCGGGCTGCCCCTTGGGGAAAATAAAAAATTTGTCTGTTCCCAATTCACGAAACTGCTCACTCACTGCATTCTGCAATCCTAATGAAATACTAACTAGCACAAACAGTGTTGCAACTGCAATAACGACGCCAAGCAGAGTCAAAGAAGAACGGAGCTTACGTTTCCAGAGCGTGCGAAGCGCAAGGGAAATGTATTCTAATTTCATCTTCTTAACGCCTCCGTGGGCGGCAGGCGCGAAGCTTGCCATGCAGGAATCATACCTGCAAGTAGACCCAGAAGAAAAGTGAAAATTACTGCTGCGAGCATAAGCGGAAGAGAAAATGAAGCCTGTAAAAGGGTTGTGCCGAGAGCAAGGTTCGCGGCGTAGGCGGCAGTATAGGCAAGTGCTATTCCAATTAATATGCCGAGGACTCCGCCGATGAGACCAAGCAGAGCTGACTCGATAAGAAAGAGCAGTAAGATATCTTTGTTGTGCGCGCCGACTGCTTTCATTACCCCAATTTCTTTCCGACGCTCTATGACCGCGGTAAACATGGTGTTACTGACACCTATTGCTCCAATCAATAACGCGATTGCAGCTATGCCTGAAATTACTAGATTGATAACTTTCAGAATAGTTGTGACTGAAGATAGTAAAGCTACAGGAGTCTGAACTGAGAAGTCTTCTTCCCCTTCCTTCTCATGGCGGTCTTTCCGTAATTTTCTAGCGATATCTGCCGAAATTTCCTCGCTTCTTTGAACACTTTCAACTTTCACAATAAGAACATCAATCTCATCGTCTATGCCGAGTATATCTTTCATATCATTTTCAGGCATAAAGATGGCATGATTAAATTGTATGTTTCCAAGAGGCTCAAGTATGCCTGCAACCTCGAAGTCCTTACCCTGAATTTTTATATGCGTGCCTACACGGACTTCTTTGTTGAATTGAATCTCTTTAGCAATATCGCTGCCGAGCATTACAGAGCCTAGGTCGCTCGACTTGAGGAGTTTGCCTGCAGCAGTGTTTATCTGAAATGTTGTGTAGATAAAATTGATTGCCTCCTGCTCTTTGGGCAGGGAACCGACGAAAATGAACTGCTTTTGGCGATTATATTCTACGCTTGTAACGCGAATCAGCCGAGGAATGGTTGAGATTACTCCAGGGACGCGCTCAATTAACTTCTGGTCGTGGGAAGTAAGCTTTCTTACTGTAGTACTGCCCGGCGGACCGAAACCTGCTTCGGAATTTGTAACTACAAGGCGGTCCGCGGCGATGCCTGAGAACTGGCCGGAAATTGCCTGTTCAAGACCCTGACCAAGAGCAATGAGCGCAATCACTGCAGTTATGCCGATAACAATGCCAAGAAGTGTGAGCCAGGAACGCAGACCTCTGCGGCGCAGGTTTTTGAGCGCTAGAGAGAAGTAGTCTGAGCGCATACTCACATCCCTGCTAGTTTATGCTGCATGCTGCGCTTCATGCGCCTGCGACGGGCAATGGCGCGCCAGATAAGCCAGAGCACTACGATTGCAGAGATAACCCCGAGGTAAATTGGAGTCATGTTCTTTTTAATAATTCCTCGCTCCACAGCGTCTTTCTCCGTATAAACTTCTAACTGCTCCTGCAACTTCAAAGTCTGTAAAACATTGTTAAAATCCCTGTATTCTATAATGACTGTTACGATAGGTTTCAAACTTGAGTAACGCACATTGAAGGTGGCAGTTTCAAAGTCATTTGCACTAATATCCCCGATATAGACTATTTCATCAGAATTTATTGTAAAGTCTATGGGAATGAGAGTAACTGTGACATAACGTGCATCTGCGAAACCTTTGTTGATAATTTTTACAGATATTTTGTCTTCTCTTTCTATAACTGGAGTATCTGTAATTATTGAAGCGGAGAGTTCGACAGTGCCCTTGACACGAACGCCGATTGAGCCTGTTTTTGTTTGTGTTGAATTTTTATATAATAATGTAAAAGGTATCTGATAATCTCCTGGCTTGGCTGTTGGAGAAGCTCGAATTCTGAAAGCTATATTTTCTGAATCGTCTTCTTCAATCTCTTCTATTGTTGTTTCAGAACTGCCAACCACTGAAAGAGGCAAATCCCTGAGATTGAGCGAAAAAGAAACGTCTTCAATATCATCGCCGAATGTGTTTTCAATGCCGATTGTCACGAGCGCTTCCCCGCCAGGAACTATTTCAGGAGCATTGACATCTGAAACAATTAAGCCTGCAGCGCCGACGCTTGCTGTGAGCAGGCTAAAAGTTTGTAGAACAATACAAAAAGTGAAAATTAGTTTTGCGTTCATAGTAATCGCTTGTTATATGAGCTTAAAAACGTTTCTTTTATTGGGAATTTGTATAAACTATAGAGGGAATACAGAGAAGATTAAAAAGAAATTGTTTCTATATTTTCTTCCCCGTTACTTTCTCTACTTTCCCATCCTTAAGCCAGTATAGGGTATGTGCGTAGCGCTGCGCTTTTTCCACGTCGTGCGTAATGAGAATAATAGTTTTGCCCTGTTTGTGCAGATGTTCAAGAATGCGCAGGATATACTCGCCTGTTTTTGTATCTAAATTTCCTGTCGGCTCATCTGCTAAAATTATTTCAGGATTATTCGCCAATGCGCGGGCTATTGCTACTCTCTGCTGTTGCCCGCCGGAAAGCTGATTTGGATAGTGCTCCGCCCTGTTTGTCAAATCAACCAGCGCAAGAAGTTTATCTGCTCTTTGCTCTTTTGCTTCTTGCTCAACACCTTGAAAGAGCATGGGAAGCATGATATTCTCCTTTGCCGTTAAATTTGGGATGAGATTAAAACTCTGAAAGATGAATCCAATCTTACGACCTCTAAGCTGCGCAAGCTCTGACTCCTCAAGATGCTCAATATCAAATGCGTCAAGAATAATGTCTCCTTCTGTCGCCAAATCAAGGCTGCCGACAAGATTCATCATCGTGCTTTTGCCAGAGCCAGATGGACCCATTATGGCTACGAAATCCCCCTTTTCTATCTCAATTGTTACGCCGTCTACAGCTTTCACTACCGAGTCTCCCATTACATAATGCTTGCTGACATTCTTAAGTTGAATGAGATGCTTGTGCTCCATGGTAAAAGCAGGATAGAAGGAGTTTAAGAAACTATCTGAAGCTTCAAGAAAGAATTTCTTGAGAATTTGGGTATGCACCCAAAGTTTTAAAAAGTAGTTTTGAGCAATAGGAGTATGATTATTCCAATAAGATGCTTTGGGTGCGGAAAGCCAATAGGGCAGTTTTGGGAAGAATATAAGAAGC
>CAZKON010000027.1:0-14173 GCA_964554415.1 Candidatus Woesearchaeota archaeon
TATAAGCTTTATGGAGTAATTTCATAGTACTAAATCTTATTCGGAGATACTAGCTATACGCTCAGACAATTTCTCATCGACAATAAAGAAATGTTTATAAAGCCCAAATACATAGGGAAGGCATAGTTAGATTGGTGAAAGGAGGTATAGATATGATACAAAACAAAAAAGGCTTGAGCGATATTGTTACGACTGCGCTCATCATTCTGCTCGTTGCAGTGGCTGTCGCAGCCATTTGGGCATTTATTGCACCGCAACTGAAAGGCACAGGAACGCAGTTCACCAAGACATCTGTGTGCATCTCAAATAGTATAGAACCGATTACGTGTAAAACGACGCCCCCAGCGAGTGCAAGTGCACCGGTTGGCACTTATCCTTTCACTATTCAAGTACGAAGAACATTGACAGATAGCGTTGCAGTGCCGACAGAGTTTGATACTAATGTAGGTGATAGTGGTAGTTCAACAAAAATAACTACTAGTATCAGTGGTACAATCGCAACTACTCCTGCAAAGGTTTCTGCAGCAACAGCGGCAGTCAAAATTCCCCAAGCACAAGGAGAACTTGTGACATTAATTATGGAACATACTACTTCGGGTACTTCAGCAGGCAGTGCCCCACAAACACAAGTCATAACAACATATCGACAGCCAGATAACACATATATCAAGTGTCCTTCACTGCCGATTACGTGCATTTTGCCTTAAACAAGTAATTTTTATTTTTTTATTTTCCTTTTTATCGGCAGGATTATAAATCCTGCCTGTTTCTTATCAGTGAGGTGAAAGCACTTATGAATAATCTCGGACTTGAGCGCAATCCTGTTCTATTATGGACATCATGTTTACTCATGGTCGCAGTCGTTTCATTTCTTATTCTGCCTAAGCTTGTGCAGTCTGGAAGCTCAATTACCGGCGTGGAAGCATGTGCCACGCACACTGTACAGCCAGTATCCTGCTCGACAATCCAGGGCGATGACAAAGAGCCATGGAAAGTGAATGTGCAGATGACAGAACCAGTTGACCCAAACATGGAAGGACAGTTAATTGCATTGCGGGCGAGCGTAGGGAACGCGTACGCTGATTTGAAATACAATCTATCAGGTTTATCTGCAACGCGCAACGAGATTATTCAAATGCAGATTTTAGGCAATACGAAAGGCGCAGCGCCCTTGAATGCGCAAGTTGTGGTTGATTCAGTTTATGCCCTGCCTTCTGGCGATACCACTCTCTGCCACTCTCTGCCTTTAACTTGTGTATAGAAGTACATAAAAAAAGACAATCACTTCTTCATTTCTTCTTTCCCCGAACCCTTTGCCTGTTTCTTCTCGAGCTGTTGTTTAATCTCAGATTTTTCATTTTCAATCTCTGCTTCAATCTTATCAAGTTTCTTGAGTTCATCTTCAAGTGTTTCAGGTGTTGCGTTTTCAGTTGATTTCTGCTGCATTTTTGCAAGCTGTGCGCCAGGTATCCTCTTAATATAGTCAAAAAGCGATGATTTCTCCATTTTCAGCACTGTCTGCGTATCATCTTCAATAGAGGCGCGAAGAATGCCCATGCCAGAAAGGACACAATTAATGCTCCAGATTTTCTTTCCCTGAATGCTTTGTATGACTGCAATAATCTTCTTGACTTCTTCAGTGATACTCCTATTCTTCATCTCATCCTGAAGAATTCCTTTCAGAGCATCTAAATCTGTTCTTGTCTTCAAGTCAAGCATTTCAGGCATCTGATTATTGAGCATTCCAAGCATTTGCATAGTCACTCCATGATCAAGCGTGAAAGCAGCAACCTTCTTTTCAGAAGGCACATAATAATCAATCTGGTGAAGACTCTGTCCTGCCTCAAAATCAAGGACAAAGAATCCCGCGACCATGAATGCATCTTTATGCTCTTTGACAAACGATGTATATTGAGATGAATTGTTCAACTTCTCAACATAAGGAGCTATTTTCATAAGAGAATAAAAGAAGAGGAGTTTATAAGGTTTTAGGGTACAAACTAATTATTTTCTCTGTTCAATCTTTTCTTTCAGTTCCCTGACAAAGTCGTCTATTTTGACGCCAAACTTCGGTTTTCCGCCGCGCTTCCTGACAGCAATCGTCTTTGCCTGCTCTTCTTTGTCACCAATAACAATCGTATAGGGAATTTTCATAAGTTCAGCATCACGGATTTTGTCATTGACTGTTGTTGAACGGAAGTCGGAGTCTACACGTAAGAGAGGAAGTGATTCTTTGAGCTCTCGGACTATTTCTTCTGTCGCTTTGAGATTTCTGTCGGTAAAATTAATCAGGCGAACTTGGACAGGGGAGAGCCAGAGGGGAAGAGCACCGTTCAGATGTTCTAAGAGGACTCCGATGAAACGCTCTACTGAACCAAAAACCGCGCGATGAAGAACAACAGGGGTTTTTTTTGAGTTGTCTTTATCAGTGTATTCAAGACCGAAGCGTCTTGGCATATTAAAGTCAAGTTGCAAAGTAGAACACTGCCATTCACGATTAAGAGAATCTCTTATTTGTACATCTAGGCTGGGACCATAGAATTTTGCTTCTCCAGACATGCGCTCAAATTTTATTTTAAGATTGGTTAGTGCTTTTTCTAATGCTTTTTCTGCTGATTGCCAAAGCTTATCTTCTCCAAGATATTTGTCTTTCTTTTCTTCACTTCTTACGCTGATTGTAAATGTGTACGTAAATCCGAATTTTGTCAAAAATGTCTTGAAAATATTGATAATTTGAGTTATTTCCTCTTGAAGTTGGTCTTCTGCAACAAAAATATGGGCATCGTCTTGGTGCATTCTAATAACCCGAAAGAGACCGTTAAGCGTTCCTGAGAGTTCCATGCGATGTAAAGCACTGTACTCAGAAAAACGAAGCGGCAGTTCTCGATAACTTATTGGGTTAGCGCGATAGAGAAGCATATGTCCCGGGCAGTTCATAGGTTTTAAGGCAGAACTTTTACCTTCATACTCTGTGAGGAACATATTCTCTTTATACAAGTCCCAGTGTCCTGAAACTTTCCAAAGTTTATTGTCAAATACAAGAGGGGTTGAGACTTCCTGATATCCTAAATCTTTTTGTATTTCCCGAGAAAATCTAAAGAGTTCGTTGAAAATAATTTGCCCTTTTGGATGCCAGAATACACTCCCTGGAGAAGATTCGTTAAAACTAAAGAGGTCTAATTTCTGTCCTAAAATTCTATGGTCATTATCTTTAAGTTTCGATGTATCAAGTTTAGAGCGGGAAAGTTCTCTCAAAAGTTTAGAAGGGTCATCTTCTTTGCTTTCTTTTATCTGAATGACTTTTTGCACTGTCTTAACATCTTGTGCTTCTTTTCTGAATTCTTTGCTTAATTCAGAAAGAGGATGCCCTTTGACTTTGAGCTCGAATTCTTTGTAATAGCCAAAGGGGGCGCGAGTAACATTAAATCCTTCTTTTTTGAAGGCATTCTCAGCTTCCACTAAATACTCGAGAGCTGTTTCTGGTTTAGCCAGATTTGATGAAAGATGCGCATAAGGGTATAAGACAATGTTCTTTGCCTTAACTTCTCCGGCAGTTTTTTTGATGGCATCAAGTGTCTGTTGCAAAACAGCAGAGTCATCACCTTGCTCGACTGCAGTCAGGACAACAAGAGGA
The DNA here is from genome assembly GCA_964554415.1 of Candidatus Woesearchaeota archaeon. Taxonomy (GTDB): domain Archaea; phylum Nanobdellota; class Nanobdellia; order Pacearchaeales; family GW2011-AR1; genus JAGVXD01. Next base: position 3,635 of record CAZKON010000027.1, read on the forward strand.
TCTTTGACTTCTATCTCTTCTTTTGTTTTCAAATCTTCAGGATTCTTAATCGCTTTCTTGAGCGGCTTAAATCTAATATAATCACAATGCAGCGTAAGTATTCGCATATTTATATCAGAGAAAGAAGTTATTTAAACATTCCTTCTATACGAAGAATTATTTCACACTATCGCGTTTTAGGTTTGTTCAAATTATATACTCGTTCATTTGCAAGCTTCTCAAGTTCTCTATATTCTTGATTAACATAATTCGTATAAAAATGCTCCCATGTGCCGAAACGTGCTTTGAAGTCTGCGTATTCTCTATCTTTAAAGATTGAAGGTGCAGTTGTGTCACGCAGACTTTCATTTATTGTTTCCAACATATCTTTATGCATTTCTCTTGCTTGTTGATAATTGCCCTTGAACAATAGACCAGGAATAGCATTTGTAGAGATTGTATTTGTCGCAATATCATATAACTGTGTGCGCTGCTTTTCTTTGTATGGCCGCAAGATATTGCTTAGACCTATGACACCAAGCCCTATTACAAGTGCAAATGTACTGAACGCTGCCAATGGATTCATCATCAATTTAAGTGAGCTGAATGATGGATTATTCATTCAAAAATACAATTATCAGGATATTTAAACTTTTCTATTGTGACTACTAAAGGAAGGTGACAGAAAAGTTTATAAATGAAAGTGGGGAAAGTAAATTATGAGAAACATCTTATTTGAAGCTTATAACTCTCTAGATGCTGCACTCATGAAAGGCGTAAACGCCGGTGTCAGAGCTCACAATTGGATAACTGGCGGGACGAAAAGAGAGCTTGCGCATACCTTCGTTGCTGTCGCACCCATCTTTGAGACGATTCGTGGTATGCACATCCTCCCAGTAGATATCTTATTAACTCTTCCATTTTTTCTTTTCATTTCACATTATTATCAAGGTATGTACAAAGAGATTGAAGAAAGAGAAGATGCTGCACGGAAAAATGAGTTAAAAGATGGATATGCCGAAGAATGGAAAAATAGTATAGGGAGAATGGGAGGATATCTTTGGACTGGAATAGGGTGTGCATATGAAGGTCTGGCTATTGTATATCCTCGTGAAGGATATTTTACTTCGGACAGGAGAGAAGCAAGTATCTGCAGACTTATTGGCGATACTTTATATGGCGCTTCTTTTTTTGTGATGTGTGCAGATGAACTGCCTCCGCGTAAGAATTGCGTGCGGCGTGGCTTGGAGAAAGTGACTGAATGGTACGAAGCACCGAAAGCTCAGCCAGCCCCTGTTCCAGTGCCTGTGGCGCTGCAGGTTTCTTTGATGACTGGAGGAGCGTAATGAACCAAACATATCATCTTCGTGAAAAAAATATTTTAAATCCATGTCAATTTTTTTGATGTCGAGGAGCCTTACAAACCGCTCCCTTTAGGGCGGCGGCTCCTCGAGCATCCCAAAGTCTCAGACAAACCCCGCACTTTAGTGCGGGGTAAAACGCAAAGACTTTGGGATGTTAATTATCCCACATACACAAACCGCTCCACTTCTTTCCTTGCTTTCTCTCTTTTTGCCTGGTGTTCTTTTAGAAATGCGTTAATTCTCTCAATAGTATAAACCTTTAATTCTCCAGAAAGCAATTTGCCGCTTCGATAATCGTTCTCAATCTTCGCAAGCTTCTTGTCATCGGGCTCAAAAAGATATTTGAGATACTGAAAAGACACGTCAATATCAGGATTACCTCCGAGTTTACGATGTTCTTCAAGCGTATCTTTGCCACCGGAAAAAGCGTATTTCTTAATCTTGCGCTCTACTTCTTTTGGAGAATCACAGGTATAGATTGCAGTATCTGCTTCTGAAGAAGACATCTTCCCTTCCGCACCCTGCAAAGGCGGTAGAAAGGAGCATTGAATTGAGGCAGGTTTATAATGACCTAATTTAGGCAAAATGTCTCTCGTCAGGCGAAAATGAGGGTCTTGATCTACGGCGTGAGGAATCAAACAAGGAATTTCTTTTTTTGCAAGCACCGAAGGCAAAAAAGCTGAAACTGCCTGCATCGAAGTATAAAAGAGAGAGCCGACATTTGTTTGTTCGTTAAAACCGAAGGCGGCCTTTACCACAGAGTATGTTAATTTTTTTGCGACCTTACACGCTTCTCGATACATTAGTGTTGCATGTTGCGTATCTATGAGAATATGCGTCTTTTTCGGATTAAATCCCAGGGCGACAATATCAATGAGATTATCTTCTAAAAATGTCTGTGCATCTTCAAATGAAAGATCCTGCCTAAACAAAAACTTTTCTTCATCAGGGATTTGAATCCAAAGTTCGACATCAAACACTTCTTGCAGCCATTTGGTAAAAGTCAGCGGCATGAGATGACCAAGATGCACAGGTCCAGAGGGAGCTCTGCCCGTATAAAGAAAGAAACTATTTCCTTTCTCATATTTATCAAGAATCCAGGGGAGATCCCGATGCGCGAAAAAAATACCGCGACTAAGCATGTGGTGCAGAGTTTTTGTATGCTTTCCAATGCGAACAAGGAGTTCAGGGGAAATTTTTTCTACACCAAACTCTCGAATTATTTTCTCATAGTCAATTGTTCCAGAAACCTTATAAGGGCTCAGAACACTTTCTTTCACCATGTCTTGTTGTGGTATTACTTCTTTATAAAGATTGGGCATTGGGAGGAAACTCCAACAAAGTTTATATATCAAACTGCGTTGGGATAAAGATGAAAAAGAGTATGTATCCGCTCTTAGGAATATTCATAGTTTTAGGACTTCTGCCTCTTGTCAGTGCAATGATTAGCATAGCTCCTCTGCAGGCAGTTTATAATGTTGGCGATGACCTTGCTCTTGAGTTCACAATAACTCGTGCAACGAGCGCTCACGGTTTTCTCACATCTGATTTGAGCTGCACAGAAGGAAACACAGAAATTTATAAAACTCCATTAAGGTCCAGCGCAGGAGAGCAGAAAAAGATATCTATCCCTATAAAGTTAGATAAATTCCTGACAGGAAATCTAAGTGGTAAATGTACTATTGTTATAATGTATGGAGATGAAATCACGCGTAGCACTCCTTTTGAGATATCATCTGAGGCTTTTGTGTTGGCGGCTCTCAATGAAACACTCGTTCAGCCAGGAGGAAGCGCCGCGATTACCGGCAGTGCCACCAAAAAGAACGGGAAACCAGCAGACGGCATTTTAGATGCAGTAGTATCAGAGTTGAATATTATGGTATCTACTCCAATCAAAGTAGGCTTGTTTAATTTCACACTTCCTGTCTCTTCCCGCACTCGCGCTCAGACATATGTCTTAGCGCTTCATGCATATGAACGTGACACAGACGGAATCTTGATTAATGAAGGGCGTACAATTGTCTCGTTTCGTGTGCCGCAAGTATTAACAACACATGAGATTGCACTAGAACGAACAGCCATTTCGCCTCCTGGAGAGTTGGGATACCGCATTCTTGCGTACGATCAGGCAGAAGAGGCAATGGCTTTAGAAAGTAGTGTGACATTACGCTCGTCTGGGCAAGCTATTGAGATGAGTGAGCGCGTTAATACAGGAAAGCTTCAAAACTGGAATATCTTATGGAACGCAACACCAGGAAAATGGGAGATTGAAGCAACAACAGGAGCAATGAAGCGCAGTAAAGAGATTATTATAAACCCTGTTCAGAACGTGACATTTGCTCTCGATAATGACACGCTAATTATCAGGAACTTGGGCAATGTTCCATATATAGATTCTATTGAGGTCTCTATCGGTGGGGAACTTAAGGAAGTTCCTGTTCATCTTGAAGTTGGAGAGAACGCACGATTTAAGCTATTTGCGCCGCAGGGAAAGTATGAAGTCAGCATACAAGGAAACAATACCTTAACAAATTTTGGAGATGTTTTCCTGACAGGAAAGAGTGTTGATGTAAGGGACGCTGACAGCAGATCTTGGAATACTTCTCCTTGGATGTGGTGGATGTTCCTTATCCTAGTTGCTGCTTCAGTTACGTTGCATTACTACCGCAAATTCCGCCGCACACCTACATGGGGAAGATCAATCAGTGAAGAAACAAAAGAATCAGACATGGCTCTATCAACGCGAACTAAAGCACCTGTTGCACTCGCATCGGCAAATCAGGGTAAGAAAGTTGAATGTACTATAGTTGCCGCATATATCGAAAATCTAGAGCATCTCGAGACATCAGACAGTCCTGCTGCTCAGACAATTGCTCGAATTACTGCTCAGGCGAAGAACGCTCATGCTGCGCTCTACACTCAGGGAGTTCATAAAATAATGATTTTTACCTCAGATGCAGTAGGAAATACTGGACAAGCAGCAATAAGCTTGGCAAGGGACTTGGAGCGCATATTTACAGAGCACAATAAACAATCTGCTGTAAAAATAAATTTTGGAATAGGAGTCAATAAAGGTTTGATGATTGTTGAAATGCAGCAAGGAAAGCTTAAATTCACTTCAGTCGGTTCAACTGTTGTCTCTGCAAAACGCCTTGCTGAACACTCTAAGGGTAACATTTTTATTAGTGATGAACTTTCTCGGATAATGATTGGCAAGATAAAAGTTGAGAAAGTAGGTGACAAGGCATGGAAACTAAAGAACTCATCAGGTATAAGTCGTAATGCAGAGTTTTTGAAGCGATTCATGGCAGAGCGCTCATAAAGTTGGTTTCATGCAAGATTTTTAACGGCACGAAATCCTCTCTGGCAAGATTTATAAGAATCTCTATCTATATTTAAATATGAAAGAGATGGCACAGCGATTGCGGACACGCTTGAAGCCGCACAACTATCATGCAAAACGATGGGCTACGCTGACTCTCGCAGTTATTATCCTCGGAATGATGTATTTCTTCAGGGATGAAGGATTTTGGTTACGCGCAGTGTCTGCCGCAAGCTTTATCCTATTTTTCTATGCAGTAGACCATTGGTTTGATATCCGTTTCAGGCATATTCATTACATATTTATCGTTGTTATAGCAGCCGCAAGTCTGCTTTTTAGCCCGCTATATTACATTTACCCCCAGTATGATAAAATACAGCACCTTGTGCAGCCAATTCTTCTTTGTTCGATTATATATCACATGGTCTCGCGTATCAAGCTTGAGTTGAAATGGAGACTTATCTTTACTTTCTTCATAGTTATAAGCGTTCTTGGTCTGTTTGAGATGGCTGAATATATCTTTGACCAGTTTTTTGGCTGGAAACTACAAGGAGTGTATCTTAGAGATATCACAGGACTTAATAAGTTTGAGGTGGTTGTGGAACCAATTGACGACACGATGATAGATTTATTCTTCGGCGTTGCAGGAACATGTCTCTACGCTCTGGCAGTATTTCTCTATTTGCGTTATTCGCGCAGGTTGGTATTCAGGAATTAATTGACTTATGGATAATTTTGTTGTTTGCATGACTTCTTCTCAGAATCATCAAAGACATAGCTCTTTGAGCATGCTCAAGATTTACGTTTGCTTACCCACAAACTGAAGTAGGGGGATTGCGCAAACGTAAATCTTAACGTTTCAAAGTCCTCTATAAGTCTTATCTTAAGCCATATTCAAATCTTACCAAATTAATCTTCCCTTTATTGATTACAACACCCTCACGCTTCAAAAGTGCAATTTTCTTCTTTTGACCGTGAGCAAAACCTCCAATGTGCCCATCTGCAGAGATTACTCTGTGGCACGGAACATGAGGTGCATAAGGATTCTTTTTCATTGCCTGTCCGACAGCCCTATACGCTTTGCAGCCAAGTGCGTCTGCAATCTTCTTGTAAGTAGTGACCTTCCCTTTAGGAACAGAACGAAGAAGCGCATAACAACGCTCATTGAATGAAAGCATAAAAAAGGCAAGTTAAAAGAGCATAAAAATGTATGTTATATCGAATAACTTTAATATTCGTAGTTCTTTAGTTGTTCGATAGATAGGGAATCACATACAAATATTACGATTATTAATGTGATTCCCTATAAAATGAATGTCTGTGTATGTTCATAAGATTTGTCCCCTCCATCTAATTGGGAGGTGACTGATGAAAAAAGAGATTTTTAGGCGACTGTTTGAGTTTAGCGACAATTGGAGCATGCGAGAGATGCCACCCCTGCATGTGTGTTGGAGGGGCAAAGCATCTTGTGCAGGTGCTTCGCAAGAATGCTCAGCGCCTGAATATGATACTGCCCTGTTCATTGCCCGCAGTTTCGAGAAAGATATACAATCAGGAAGAATCGCATACTGAAGTCACCTTCGAGGAAGATACACTCTCAAAGAATACTCACTTCCATGAATAGTAACAACATGTCCTTCTTCATATTCTGTGTCTTCTTTTCTTGCATCCGCGGCTGTCTTCAGCGCAAGGTAATTAAAGTCAGTGTCGCGGGTAATGATGCATGGAGTTGTATGCGTTTTCTTTTGGATAACATACGCGAGCGTCGCAAGGGCAATATCTGCCTGAGAGACATCTTGGTCCTTTTCACGATGGCGAAGCAGAACTTCATCAGAATAAAAACTGAAAGCTCTTTGATAATCCCTTGAGTTCATATCAACTCTTTGTAAAAGGGAACTTCTCAACTCAGTATATCGAGGGTCAAGACCCGTGCTCTCTTGTTGAAATTTCTCAAGAGTATCAACATAGAGTTTGAGGTATTTCAGCTTCTGAGATTCTCTATTGCAGAAGTTTTTCTTTTTAGAAGCGATTCCATGTCTTGAGTGATAGAGAAAGTTTATTTTTTTCCGGAAGAAATCAGTATGGTTTTCAACTTCTTCACATACTTCGATAGGAACAATAACCGTATTCAGCGTATTGTGAAGCATCGCCCGCGCTTTCTCTGCAGAACGAATCTCGTCTAAAAGGTCAGGGGTATCTAAATATGAAACACCCTCCCATCCCCTACATAAGTAGTCGCAAACAACCCAGTTACGAGCACTCATCACTACCCCCGTGTCTAATAAGATGACCATATTGCAAAAGCACACATCTATAGCTTTCATGGATTGTTCCATCATGCCTGAACGAAACAGTATCTATTTAAATCTACTTATTTGTATTAATTAAATAATGGTATCATTATGAGCGCAGCTTTAATCCCTTTGCAAACGCTTCCATTTTCAGCGATGGCGCGCATTTCTTTCCTGTAAATGCGCAGATGATGCAGCACGCTGATGGCGGCGTCACAGTGCGCTGCCCGCATCCATCGCAGTCAAAGAATCCAGGGCTGCTTCATTCTGTGCTCGTTCCAATGCAAAGTTAGTATCTGAATCCATGTTCTAATGCCCTCTTGATATAGATAACTGCATGGGATACATGACATGTTTTGGCAGTTATCTATTAGAGAAATACGCACAAAATGTAACCTATCCTGCGCAGTTCTCTATACTTTTATAGAATATATTAATGTTGTGCACTGCCCTGTGCTTGCGAGCAATTTCTTTTCCTGCATTAAACTCCTTATTCGTCAGCATCTCAAATAAGTCGTCAAAGGTGATAGTTACGCTTGGACCAAGGTCACCTTTATGGTACTTTCGTGGGCTTTTTTTGGTTGCTTGATTACTATGAAAAGGTCAAGCGGTGGGTTTTTATAAGGATTGTTGATAGGGAAAGGATAGTTTGGAATGGACGGGAAGGTTCGTGACAATGATAAAAATTCTAACCAAAAGATTTATATAATACTATCACTATAATGATAGTAAGAAAATCTGCGGATTTTTGAGGTGCTCAAGAATCCAAGCACCTAAAACAAAGGATTCTTGACATTATGAATATTGACACGATAAACCCTTATGTAATCAAGATATTGATATCGGCAAGAAAAAATGATAGCATAAGCTCTATTTCAAAGAGAATCAGTTTATCATATGGGTGGGCTCATAAATGGGTTACAGAATTGATAAAAGAAGGAATATTGAAAGAAAAATGGAAAGGCGTAGTTTTACAGGAAAAAAACAAGTCTTATCGAGAAATATTAAAATTTATTCGGAACAATGTTAGCGAAACAAGTTTATACTATTCTATATTAAATTTATTCGGTATAGAATATTGTTTTACTAAAACGGATGCAGTTTACTTTTGGACTAATGGAAGATACAACATAGCAAGATATAGGGAATATTATCCTATTTTCATTAAAATAAGGTCTGAGGATTACCTTATATTCTTGTGGTATTGTAAGAAGTTGAACTTAAAGATAAATTCTAAGAAGGGAGTATTTTATTCTCCAGAAATAGTGGACAAATTCAAGTTTACAAAGAAGGGAGAATATTCTATAGAACCATTAAATGAAACAATAAATTTCATGAAGAAAAACATCTATAATTTTGAACCCGCTTTAGAGATGATAGATGAAATGTATAAAAAGGGATTGAATATCAAATATAAGGAGATAAATACATTATAAAATGGAAGAGTTGATAGAAAAAGAAAACGGCATATTTGACATCATGCAGAAATTCATTGATGCTAACTTAGATTTTATTATTGTTGGGGGTTATGCTGTTTCCGCATTTAAGCATAGATTCTCCATAGATGCAGATGTTGTAATTAAATCTGAGGATTTAGAAAAATTTGTGGCAATAGTCAAGAAAGAGGATTTTAAGAAAACAAGAGAGAAAGAACTTGAAAATGTTTATTCTTCAAAATTTGTTAGATATGAAAAAGACACTACAAGTGTCGACTTTTTGATTGATGCAGTATCTGCAAGAGCAACAGGTGCTTCTTTTAGTTACAAGCTTTTATTAGATAATTCAGTAGAGAAGAAAATAATAGGCATAGAAAAGGAGATATCTGCCAGAGTTCCAGCAAAAGAAATGATGATTGTCATGAAAATCCATTCAGGCAGATTAACTGATTTCAGAGATATTGCCGCTTTAGCTAAGGATACTAATTTGAAAGAGATCAGGAAATTATTGTTTATTGGAGATTTAAATATTCTGAATGATAATCTGAAAAAAATCGCCACAGTAGTCAAAGATAAGAACTTTGTAGATTCTTTCAAGGGCGTATTTATGGAAAAGAAGTTTGATATTGATCTTAAACAAGTCGAACAAATAAGCAAGTTAAAAGCCAGAAAACGACACTGTCATCTTAGCCAATCTTCCTGAATCTGGCTCCCCCACTCAGCCCATCTGCGCCCTCATAGAGACGGAAACGCTCTTTGTGCTACTGCTTCTCATTTCATTTTGCATTTTCTTCCTTTGTTTTCCTTCTGCTTTTTCCTCTCTTTCGCGTTTGCCATTTTTTGTCTTTCTATACCACAGAGCTAACCATGTAAGGTTTGCCCCTTCAGGTCGGGACGTGGGTTGCCTCGATTTCTAACATCATAAAAGGCACTCTTCTACGCGAGCTGCGGGTATGACAAAAAACGTCTTTACAACACTGAAAGGAGGTAGAAATACAATGGAAAACAATAATGAGAATGAAAATGCCAAACAACTTGAGGTTGTCGAAGCAGTTCGCACCCACAATCCAGATCTTGTCCGCACATGCTATGCGGTCGGCGCTTGGGTTTGGGCTGAGTTCCAGCAAAGGCTGAGCCCAGAGGAAGTAGACTTCCTCAAACAGCTTGGCTTCCGATGGAATCCAGTTCGACGAGTTTGGCAACTCCGAGAATCCTCTTGAGTTTGTGGATTCTCGGGGCGTTCAGGAATCGGGAGATTCTTGACGAATGCCTGCGGTGTCAAAAACCCTGCTTTCTGCGATAGGTTTTTGAGCATGCTCAAGAATGCGAACGCAGAGTATTCTTGACATGTCAAAAACCCTGCTTTCTAGTATCTCCGAAGGATAATTAGCCACTGATAAATAGCACCGAAAGGTTTATATTCTTAATATATATTAAATATATATGAAAAGAATAAAGCTAACTCTAAAGAGTGAATTAAGGCTTAAGAGCATCAGAGGTTTTCTTAAGCGTATTGTTACTCCATTCGGAACAGGAGCAAAGGTAGACTGTCCAAAAGAGTTTCTCGGAAAGACAGTCTACCTTGTTTTTACCGATGAATGAAACAAGGTTAATGTTCAATCTGGGCATCCTGAAACACTTTATCAACGATGCACTTCACTCTCATATGAGCGAAAAGAAGTCACTGGTTTTGAACTCATCGTACCACTCATGGAAGCAGCAGCACATGATACCTACATCGAGACAGTAAGCGATAAAGCAGACACGCTTTATTACCGCATCAAGAACTCGCTTCCCAGCAGAATGCGAGAAGCGTATCTGAATTACATACGTCGCGTCTCTGAAAAATTCTCACTTCCCAAGAAGCCAGTTATTCTCGCGTTTGATTACACTGAAGAAGACTTCTATGGGAATGTCCAGGGATTAGACATTCATGGGTGGAAAAGAAACAGCAAAGGGGTAAAAGGGTATTTCAAGTTTATGACATGCAGTATTATTTCCGGCGATATTCCGCAGAAGATACCTCTTGTTTCAGTGCCCATACGGTTAGGGCATTACAAAAGCAGTGTCATCGTACACTGCTTATCATTGATAAAATTTCCTCTTTCCACCAGTCTGTGACTGGTGGTCTAAACCAATAACTTTTT
>CAZKON010000028.1:0-13279 GCA_964554415.1 Candidatus Woesearchaeota archaeon
ATTCCCGTGATAGATAATTCGCAAACAAGTCATACAATCAAGCGAATTATCCATAATTCCTGCGATAACCCTTCTTATCATCCCCTCCACCTGTCAGACCATAGCTTCAGAAAGCTAAGTTCTTTTTTTCTGTCAGTATATCCGGATACTACAAATATCCGAATAAGGACGATACATTTAAATACGCCGCATGTAAAAGCAGAGTATGGTGAATAAAATAGAGAGACCGCTTGACTTGCTCAATGCATCAAAGGGAAAAGAAGTTCTGGTGCATCTCAAGGGTGAGAAGCAGTATGTTGGCACACTTATGGCATTTGATATCCATATAAATATAGTTCTTGACAATGCGAAGGAGATGCAAGATGGGCAGGTTAAGAAAAATATTGGCCTTACTTTCCTGCGTGGCGACACGATTATCTTTATTTCACCTGCTGCAACTAGTTTGAAGTGATTGACAATTTGGATAGAGAACTCATTAAATCTTTAGAGTATCAAAGTCCTTAACAATACTTGTGTTTTTGAATACTTTCTTTGCTTCTGACAAAATTATTTCTGGGGCATGCTCGTAGCGTTGTGAGATATGGGTGAGAATAAGAGATTTTACCTTGGCTTTTTTGGCAATGGTTGCTGCGTCTACTGATGTGAGATGCAGATATTCTTTTGCTTTTTCCTTTTCTTCATTAGAGAAGGTTGACTCGCAGATTAAGAGGTTTGAGTTTTTTGCCAGCTTAATTGCAGCATCTGTCAAACATGTGTCGAGAATTATTGTGATTTTCTTCCCTTTTTCAATATATGAAACATCTTTTGCTCTGATTTTCTTCCCTTCAAAAACTATATCTTTCCCTGCCTGCAGCTCGCCAAGTTGCGGAGTATTTGGGAGCTTGAGCTTTCTTAGTTTTGCTTTATCTAGCCTGCGACGGTCTTTTAGAATTATAGAATATGCATTCGTAGGTGTGCCATGATTCATTGCTGCTGCTTCAATACAATAAGATGGCGTGTTAACGAAGATATCGAAAACTTCGTGAGCTTGTATTGAGATTTTGAATTCGCGGAATATATCCTGAAGAAGATTTATATATTTAGAAGTGTTTCTTGGACCATAAATTTCCAATCTTTTTGTATAGTCAGCCATTGCCAGCGTTTGGAACAAGCCAGGAATGCCTAAAACATGGTCGCCGTGCCAGTGTGTTATAAGCAGGCGTGTCAGGCGGGCAGGACTGAGCCCTGCAATTTTGAACTGCCTTTGTGTGCCTTCTCCACAATCTAAGAGTATATGTTCATTTAGAAATTCAATTAGGATTGCTGTGTGGTTGCGCAATTTGGTTGGAACTGCGTTGCCTGTACCAAGAAACGTAATTGTGAATTGTTCCATAATGAGCAAAACAGATATCCGTTTATATATATTCCTAAGCAAACTTTATAAGAACTTGTTGCGTGATGAATACATGATACATAGACAGGTAAAGTGGTTCTTTGGTATTTTCCTGTTTATCACAGGCGCGCTTTTCGCATTGCAAGTTTTTTCATTTGGAGGTATCACTGGAGGGAGCGTCCGTGATCAGGAAGAGTCGTTAGCAATATCTGAGCTTACAGCTGTGCGTGAACCTATGTTTGTGTATGTCTCTTTTTCTGTTCAAAGCCCAAAGAATCAGGTGCAGATAGTTTATTCTTTAGATAATCAAGGAGAGAATATTCGTACGGGTGAATTTAGCGCAGTAGTTCAATCTGGAAGAGCTGAGAGGCAGAGTTTTCGTATTGCTTTGCCTGAAAATGCACAAGATGAGCTTTTTGTAACTGTAAGCGTAAGCGATGGTGCTTCTTTGGCTTATGAGCGAGCGAGTGTTGGGGAAATTGGAGCGAGAGATAATAAACCTGTAGTTTCCAGCTCATTTGTTTCATTGCTTGGTTTTATTATAATTGGGTGCTTTGTCATGGTGTATTTTGTCTTTCAGCATACGCACCGAAGGCACCTGCGTTTATTTGCGCATCATGCAGGAAATCATCTGGCATTTCGTTCTCGTGCATCTCCACTTTGACGTTGCTTTTAAATACTCTTCAGACAACAGAGAAATAAGCTCCCGTAGCTCAGCCCGGATAGAGCGCTTGCCTTCTAAGCAAGGGGTCGCAGGTTCAAATCCTGTCGGGAGCGTCCGGATTTGAACACACTGAGAACAAGAAATTCTCAGTGCCATTCAACTCTGACGAGTTGAAGGAATCCTGTCGGGAGCGTCCGGATTTGAGGCACGCCAAGATTATGAAATCCCTCTAAGAGCAACTGCCGCTAAGATTGTAAGTGCGAGGACGGCTACAAGTGCTGTGCTGATATATAATAAGATTCCTGCTTTGAGATAACGCGCCCGCTCGTACTTTTCTTTGAGCTGGTCGCGCCCTGCATCTACTGTAACCAATGCGGTTGTGAGAATAAAAATAATTTCTATGATATATATCCCAATTGTAATTTGAAGGAAATAAGGCGGAATCATTTCTTTGACTTGGAAGAGACTTCCGATTGTACTCAATGAACCGAGAGCTGTATCTGAGGATGATGTCAGTGCCTGCAGGGATTCCAGCTTTGTAAGGATTGTAGCAATCATGGCTGCAAGGCCTACGATGATGCCTGCCAATAGTGGGGCTAGGAAAGTCATGTTTGACTTCATATCAGAAACAATTTCTGCAAGCAAATCACGCAGGCGCTGATTTATTTTTTGAATATTCTTTACGTATTCTGATATTGACATAAGAGAGCGGGCGGCAATCTGAAGACCTTTTTTGACTGATTCTGTCAGGATACGCATGGATGTTGCAATGAGGGCTGAAGGGTAGAAGATTATTGCCCCTCTTTTCTTGTCAAAAATTGCGCGATCTAGGGACATGCCAAGCTGTTGTATGTTTTGGTTTACGAGAGCGAAGAAAGACTGTGTCTTCTGACCTTGTGTTGACTGGGCAACTTTCGCGAATGCAATTTCTGCAGGAATACCATCGCCTAGGCGATTGCTTAGCTGGAATAGTGATGTTGTGAATTCTTCTTCTAACTGTCTTGTGTCTTCACGTGCAGTAATCATGGCTTTTGTTTTTAGAGTATAAACTCTGGAGAAATACAATCCAAAACCTAAGGGGACGCAGAGACTTAAGAGCATTGCCAGAGGCCCAAACGGACCAATCTTTCCTCCATTATTTCCTTCAGTGAATCCAAAAATCTTAAGATCTTCGAGAAAAGGAATGCCTAATTCTCCGAATGTGTAATCGTTTTGTAAACCTAATGCATCTGTAAGCGCAGTGAGCTGGAAAATCCAAGGAAGAAGAGCTAAGAAGAGCAGGGGCAGGAGAATCCAGAGGCTTGAAAACCAGGGCTTTCTGTCAATATAAGTTGGATAGAGCGGATTCAATTCTAATACTGATGATTCCCCATGACCTCCAGGCCTTTTAAGCAGGACCGAGGTTGTGAGATACCAGACGAAGAACGGGACAATGACATTAAACATGAGCACGACATGATACCATCTTATTAGACCTCCGAGAAGTGTTGAAGCGAGAGGCAGAAGTGCAAGCGCCAGAGTTGGAAGGATAATGCCCAGCATGTAAATATTTGTCAAGGGCGAGCGAATTTCTCTGGAATACTTAAGCATTTTTTCATAGACTCCATCAAGAATAACCTGCAACGCTTTTTCAAGAATAGATACTCTCTGTGCTTCTGAAGGCTCATAAAGTGATGATTCAACAAGGTGCATCGCTTCTGTAAATTCAGGAGCATCGAACCGCCATCTTTCCAAATATGCGTCAAGAGATTGTTTGATTGTTGAGTAACGTGTGATTTCTACATCATAAAAGACTTTCTTGAAATCAAGAGCTAATGGGCCTTCAAGATGTTCAGCGGCAAAGGCTATTGCCCTTTCTAGATTTGATGTGTGTTTCATATAGACAACGACATACAAAATTGCCGGAACCATTTGTGCAGAAGCTTTCAGGCGCCAGGCTGTTGCGAGTCTCTGCGGAAGCATCTTAACATATGAGAAAACGAATAGCGCCGCGATAACTCCGAGAAAAAAGAAGAGCGCAGGAATTGTGTCAGTAATAAAGTAGATTGCTGTAGAGGCTAAGAGCGTGAGTACAATTATTCCCAGCAGAGAGATTAGAGCAAGTGCAAGCGCCTGACTCGGCGTAACTGCTATGTGTGCGTCGTCCAGCTGTTTTTGGAGGGCTGCTCTGTCTTTTTCTGCAATTTTAAGTTTAATAAGAGAACCTATTGATTGAGCAAAGCGCTCATAACGCGTTACATTTGGCAGCATTTCTTCTTTAAATTGGAGGTATTCTGCTGAAGCGCGAAAAGAATCTGCGCCTGTGTCTATGGCTTCCTCAATTTTTGCTCCGTACTTTTTAAGAATCTCTTTTGTGTCTGGCATAGCTCTTTTTTATACTTTAAAGAAAGGCGAATGATGTTATAAATTGTGTGGTTGGAGCAATGTTAATAAAGCGTGGTAGTCTTAAAGAAAGATGGCGTTGAGAAAAAAGGGAGATGTAGTGTGGGACCATGTGATTGTCTGGATTCTGGCATTGATTGTGCTGGCAGTCATTATATTTCTTTATTTTGCGCTTACTGACAAAGCATCTGGGGCTGCGCAGTTCTTAAAGAATTTGCTGAGGTTTGGTAAATGATTCTTGACACATCGAGAATTACGTTTGCGCAATTCCCCCACTTTAATTCATGGGCAAGCAAACGTAATTCTCGAGTGTGCTCAAGAACCAAGACATGCCGCCTGCTTCAGTGGGTGGTTCTTGACAAAAAGGGCATTGTAGCACAACAACTTGTTATTCTGGTTTTAGTGATGTTCTTTTTAGTCCTTATGATTATGCTTTTTACACGAGCACAGACAGGACATTGGATACCTGATTTTATTCCTGAATTCAATCAGACAGGAACAGGAAGAACTGAACTTGCGTTAGTAAGGTATGTGATTTCTGAAGACAGAGTTGATTACTACGACGGAGCGAATTGGCGCGCTTTTGGAGATATGGCACGGCAATTCAATGCAGAAACTACGGCTGACAATACTTATAACGGGGCTGTTTTAAAGCAGGAAATAAGAGCGCATTATTTTGATTTACGCGGGCAATTACGAAAGGCGGAAAACGTTGAATTCTACGACTTATTTGATGGTTATTACATTCGTATCAGCGAAGTCATAGCCCAGTCTTATGATGCGCCACAATCTTGGTGGGAGAGCCGCTTGACGCAGGATGTTGTTAACTATCTCTCAGGCGCGGTGCGACCTTTACAAAGAGGAGATGTGATGCTTGAGTTGTGGAAACATGGAGGAACGGGCGAAGCAGGACAATTGCAGGCAATTTATGTATTACGAGGAATTGCAGGCGAGATTTTA
Organism: Candidatus Woesearchaeota archaeon; assembly: GCA_964554415.1. Classification (GTDB taxonomy): domain Archaea; phylum Nanobdellota; class Nanobdellia; order Pacearchaeales; family GW2011-AR1; genus JAGVXD01. The sequence goes on from CAZKON010000028.1 coordinate 5,379, forward strand.
CGCATCAGCCGAAGAGGCAGTGATTTCTTTGATGAAAAAGTTGCTGCACGCGAGCTTGTACGAAGGAAGGCACTGGCTTGGAGAGAATCTGTATTGCAACAACCCATGCGTGTTACTTATAAGCTGGAAAGCGGAGAGGAGCAGATTAGTTATGTCTGCATGAAACGAACTACCGGAACAGAAGACTTAGTGGCTAGACTGGATAGGAATGTGGAAGTAAATTCACGTTGTGAGGGAGCATGAATCAGCGAGGATGGGTTTTTGACAATGTGATTGATACTATTCTTTGGGTTGTTTTCTTCCTAGTTGCTGCAGGAGGGGTATATTTGCTCTTGCAGAAATTGTTTTAAAGAGGCAAAACGTGTGAGCTATATGACGAAAAAAGGAGAATTGACATCTTTCTTTGTTGTAACATCTTTATTGGCGTTAGTGGGTTTTTTGATATTAATCTGGTTTGTTGTACGCATCGGCATACCTGATGATGCCGAGACGCAGGCGTGCCATTTGTCGGTTATTACCCGAGCAACAGCTTATGAATCTGCAAGCCAGTTCGTGCCTTTGCATTGCACGACGCAGAAAATCTGTCTTAGAGATGGTAAAGGCACATGCGATGCTTCTTTCGCAGGCGAGCGGATTAGAGAATTGAAAGTTGACAGGCGCACTGATGATATTGGCAATCGCGAAGCAACGCGCACTGTTGAAGCAACTCTTGCAGAGGAGATGTACTCATGCTGGAAGATGATGGGTGAAGGAAAACTTGATTTGTTCCAGAGTTTAAAGCAGAAAACAGGACTGGAATCAGTTAAGTCAACATGTGTTATTTGTTCGCGTGTAGCTTTGGATGTTGTTTCTGCACGCAAACAAATTATTCTTGATCAGGTTGATTTGCCTGCATATCTGAAAAGCCATAAAGTTCCAAGTGGAGAGCTTACATATTTACAGGCTTTCACAGATCAGAGCGTTCAGTCATATAGTCGTATCAGCGAAGATGTTCTTGCGCGTGATTTTGATGAGAGAGAATTTCTTGAACTTCAACCTAAAAATTCTGAATATGCTGTCGTGTTCATGCAGGTTAAACCTGTCAGTTTTAGTGATGCATTAAAGAATGTTGGGAGTGCTGCAACTATTGCCGGAGGAGCATTTGTCTTAACACCTATTCCTTTCAAGAAGACGTTGATTAGAGCTGCAGGAAAAGGGTTGCTTACATTGCCTGGATTAATTGTTGCCGGCGTGGGTGCAGGAGCAGGGACAGCGTATGTTTGGTCTAATACTGATCAGAGCAAGCAAGCTGCAGCAGGATATTGTGGTGAAGTTAGTGTGCCTGGTGGTGGAAATGTCAAATCGGGTTCTAGTGGTGCTGATGTCAGTAAAGGATGTTCAATTGTTCAGGTTGTACCTTATGATGCCAGTGCAATAAATAAAATATGCAACTACATTGAGAGTGCACCATGAAAAAGCAAGGAGAACTGAGAGATCATGTTTTGAGCATAATTATCGGAGTGGTAAGTTTGGGCTTGCTTTTGCTGGCTGCATGGTATTTGATGCAAGCATATACAATGAGCGAATATAACAAGGCGGTGAGCGCGTTAGATACAATTGAATTAAAATTAAAAGCTGTTGAGGAAGGAAAGACTACGAGATTTCCTTTGCAGGGACCACGAGGAGCGTATTTACAAGGATGGCCTGTAACTGAAGCCGGAAGACCTGAGAGGTGTTATTTTAAAAGTTGCATCTGTATTTGCAAAGAAGCTGGAACTAAAGGCACTGAATCATGTCAAGATACTGAGAGCGCGGCTTGCATAAGTGTTGAGGAAAAAGAACTTTTTGTTGGCAGCGAGATTTATCGTTTAACTTTAGGTTCGGCAGCCGGAGGAGGAGTAAACATGCCATCAGCTGCTTCGAGGAAAAGCGAGACGCGCGAGCGTTGTCCGCGCATCCTGTTTGGCAGTGCATTAATTGAAGTTGTCCTGACAAAAGGAAAGGACAAGCTAGAGCTGGTACAAACTTCTGATGAAGCTATTAACTTTGAGCAGGAGTGTTTAAGATGAATCGAAGAGGAACAGGAGATATATTGTCCGGGAATATCCTTTACGTTATTTTAGTCTTAATTTTTGCCATTGGAGTTTTTATGATAATAATGGAGAACAAAAACAATGCCAGTCAATGGGAAGAGTTTTACGCAAAGGAGCTGGCTTTGCTTTTAGACAAAGCTAAACCGGGCGAGCAATATACGATTGACATACAGAAGGCGAGTGAACTTGCGGTGAAAAACGGCATAGGTGATCCACGTTATATTATAAAGTTTGACGCTCAAGCAAAAAAAGTTGTTGTAAGTCTGAAACTAACAGGAAGCACAACATTTTCTTATTTTAGCAATGTAGTTGTGGCAGATGTAAAAGTTGATGGGCCGGGAACAGCGAGAAACAAGCTCAGCTTCAGGGTTGTTGCTCCTGAAGTTGTGGAGGGAAGAGGATAATGCTTTGGACAGGAAGAAAGGGCGAAGGAGCAGGGGATATGGTTATGGTTATCTGGCTTTTTCTTTTGCTTGCATTAGTGGCAGGAGGCATTGCTCTTGGAATGCGTGTATTTTTTGGTTCAGGTTATGATATTCGAGACGTTGAGGCTAAAGCATTGGGCGAACAAATTGAGATATGCATTGCTGAAAAGGGTGCTGATTGGGAAACAAAGCCCTTATATGAATCCTGCGGATTTTCAGCATCTGTGTTTGAAGACGTTGCTGAAACGCAATTAGGAATACTTGTTTGCGAGGGCAATTGTGCTACAGGAAAACAATTGTTTCAACTTGGAAGTAATTTTGAAGCATGTGATTTTACAGGGAAGAATGAACAATATGCGCAATGCACACGCAGTATAACTTGGCATGAAGAGACGCGCTATGAAATTATTACCACAAGCAATCATGAGGCAAAGAGGGTTTCACGATGAGACATAATCGCAGAGGGCAGGAATCAAAGTTCTTAACAGGTTTTCCAACCTTGCTGCTCGTCGTGGTATTAATAGGCATCTTCATAGGATTTAGTTTTACTCTGGCTGCTGCCAAGGGAACACAGGGCGCAATTGCGGAGCGAGGAAGGGAATATGGAAATAGTTTCTATCAGCCGATTAATCAGCCGATTACGATTGGAACTCAGGAAATACTCGTTCTGGATGCACTGCTGCTTGTGGACTCTGGGGATATTAAGCGTCAGGCTTTTGAGAATGGATTGTATGCTCTTCTTGCACCGGAGCCAGCTGGCTCGTGTTTAGTGCTTGCGCTCGATCGCGCGCCGAAGCCAGGAGTGAAGTCAGGTCAGGAAGCGAGAAATGATTTCTATATTGTAAAAGAAACAAATGCAATACGAGCAGAGAACTTTTGGATATATCTGAGTTTGTCTGAACCTTATCGCCGCGCGGGAGTATTGTCAGAAACTTCAGTTGTTTTACATGACGGTACGCGGATGTATATTGAGTATTATTTCGGGAGGTGCGTTTCGTGACAATTTGTTTATGTCTGCGCGGAAAAAGAGGAGATATAGCTTTTGTTTTAGTCGTGGTAGTCACTATCGCTGCTGTGTTAAGCGCTGCGATGGTCATGCTCACAACTGAGCGCGAGTTTGTGAAGCAGAGAGGAGCGATGTCTCGTTTGAGCAGTGATGCAGCAACGCTGGAATCTTATGCAACGGCTGTGAGCGCAATGATGGGAAGCAGCGAAATTCGTGCCAGTGGGGAGAACGAGACTCTTGCTGAAAGATTCATGGCGAAGAGCAGAGAGCAGGAATCGTTGTTGGCTGGAAGCAGAGGATTTTACGAGAGAGTTATTGCGTCGGAAGCAGTAAGCTTTATCGCTACCAATGAAGGTTATATTTTACATATAACCGCAATCCCTATAATTATTGTGGAAGAAAAACACCAAATACAGAGAATTATGAATCTTCAGATTAATTTTGACGCTCAGGGTGGGGTACATAAGGTTTATAAAGAATATTCTGCTTAAGAAATCATGTTTGGAAAAAGAGGTCAGGAAGGAGTTACTCTCGGAACATTGTTATTAATTATTTTAGGTGTAATAGTTGTTGTGGTTATCATCATGGGAGCGACAGGAAGCCTGAATTTTATTTTTGATAAGATTGGTCTTGCACCAGGGCAAAGTCTTGAGGCAAAAACCCAGTCATGTATCATAGCTGCAAAGAGCAATTTAAGAGCTGATTATTGTGATACATTTTCTAAAATAAAAGTTGCGGGACAAAAACAATATATCAATTGTGATAACGGGCAAATCAAGAAAAATCTGGGAGAAGAGGTGCCTCCTTTGGATTGTAAGAATATAGATAAAGCTGCTGAAAAAACTTATTGTATCCAGCTTGTCAAAGCGCAGGATGCTGACTCTAACACTTTGGTGAATGATTATCGATGCGCAACAAATATTGCCTGCCTTGCTGATCTTGATGGAGTTCCTATCAATAAGAATGAGCCTTGTTCACGAGAGAAGCCAAAGAAGCTCTTAAAAGGATTTAAGGAAGTTATTGAAGACAGAGCTTGCTGCATCGCTTAAATCAGGCATAATTATTTAAGTTAGAATTTCTTTTTTTCTATATGGATTACGCTGTACCTGACAGACGAAAAAGCAAAAATGACAAGCGTGCGAAAGGTCGTTACCAGCGATATAAAAGGGGTGGAGCTTTGCGCAGCGCTTCATTTGATACACAGAGACGGGACTATAGGGGATCACATTAATAATCGTAATATTTGTATGTGATTCCCTATCTATCGAACAACTAAAGAACTACGAACATTAAAGTTATTCGATATAATTGTCGCTAGATTTTTTATTTTCTTCTAATACTCTAAGGTTTTGCCTCTGGGATGAGGAGTACAACCTCTTAACTGAAGAAACGCGTCTATGTGTATAAACCTCAAGTTAGCATACGACAGATAATTATGTCAAATACGAATCAGCTTCTGTGCTTCAGTTTCTCCTGTTACCCTATGGTCTCGCCATAGGGTTCTTTACTTGTCTTTTATTCCTTCTTCTACTAATTTTAGAGTATACGCAAGAATGAGGGGACCAATTATAAATCCAAATATGCCAAAGAGCGAGATGCCTCCAAGTATTCCGAGAAGCATGACAAGAGGATGAATGCTGGAGCTTTCTCCAATCAACTTCGTGCGCAGTACTAATTCTACGCCGAAACTAATAATCATACCTGTAATAAACACACCGAGGGCTGCGAGATAGTTCTGCGTGACGAGGTAGATTAATACAAGAGGTGCCCAGACTATCGCAGGACCAAGAGCAGGGATGAATGCAAATAAGAAGATAATTGTTGCAAGGAGAATATATGTCTCGACACCTGAAAGATAGAATCCTAAAGCAGCCACTACCCATTCTATCAGAGCCGTTAGGACGGTTCCGTAGACAATACGCCTAGTTGTTTTGTCAATCTCCGTGGCAGTGTGTTCTTTGTTTTTGAAAGGAATATATTTTGTTAGTGTACTTGCCAATGCATCCCATTTTGTGAGCATATAGAACATTGAGAAACCTATGACAAGCATGCCCAGCAGAAATGCCGGAATTGAACTGATTGTATGTGTTACTAATGAAATGAGCAATTCAATGCTTTTTTCTCTTAATGATGCGACATCAATGTTCCATTGTTTTAAGAAAGGGTGCTGTGAGACTTCTGAGAGAGTTTGATGTATGTTTATATCCTGCAGGGTTGCGCCTGCCTGCTGGAGCAGCAATGTTGTTACTAGCCCTATTGGGACAAGTATTATTAATATGACAATGAGAATGCAGAGGAGCGCGGCGCACCATGGAGGCACGACTTTGACAATGCGATTATAAATTGGTTTTGTTAAATATGCAAGAATAAATGCTGATATTAAGGGTATTATATAAGGACGGATTATAAGCGCTGCAAGAACGAATAATCCAACTACTACTGCCCAGAATACATATGTGCCAATTTTTTGACGCTCTTGTTTGTCCATAACAAAACAAGGGAGTGAAGGTTAATAAACATTGACGTCGTCTTTTTTTCATGGAACCTTATTTATTTCTTTTTGGCATAGGTATTACATGGGTGGTGTTTGCGACTGTACAGGATTTGAAAACCCGAGAAGTGGCAAACTGGCTTACATTTTCACTTATATTTATTACACTAACATATCGCGGACTTTTTGCCTTTTTTTCCGGAGTCTGGGGAATGCTTTTGTGGGGCCTTATAGGATGCGCAGCCTTTGTTGCATGCGCGTATATATTTTACTATGGGCGAGTTTTTGCCGGAGGAGATGCTAAATTGCTTATGGGCCTGGGCATAGCGCTGCCATATCAATCAGGAAGCGAACTTTTATTGTGGGGAAGCATATTTCTTTTTGTTTTGTTTTTAGGTGGAGCAGTATATACGTCACTTTATAGTGCCCGGCTTGTTATTTTACATTGGCGGATGTTTAAGAGGAAATTTAAGGTTGAGCTCTGGAATCAGAGATGGCTTCTTGTATTTGCAGGCATTATGGCGTTAGTGCTGTTTGTTACGCTCAGAGAAACCTTTGCAGCAGCATTTATCGGCATTGCCTTGATTCTTATTATTCCATTTATCTATATCTATCTTCAAAGTGTTGAGCAGGCGTGCATGATATTTCTTACAAGGCCGGAGAAGCTGCGGGAAGGAGACTGGATGCTGCGTTCAGTAAAAGTTGCAGACAAAACTATCTACGCAAGCGTGCATGGACTTTCTATAGAAGATATTGCTTTGCTGAGAAAAAAGCATAAATCAGTGTTTATCAAACAAGGAGTGCCGTTTGTTCCTGCATTTTTATTGGCTTATGCTCTTATGGTATTTTTCTTCCTAACCGAAGGACTTGATTCGTTTCAGCTTTGGTCAGTTTTATCTTCTCTGGCTCGGGTTTCTTCATGAGCTTAATTGATTCTGAAAGCTGCGAGAGTTCTTTTTGGTCTGCTGAGCAACGTGGAGAACTGAGCGTGACTGGAGTATCAAAGACAGGAATAAGGTGAATATATGCTTCTCCAAATTTCTTATCCGAAATTATCTCAACTTTCTTAGCGTCCAGTGCACGCGCAAGTGTTTTAGAAAGTTGTGATGCAAGCTGATGCGCTCCTTCAGGCATGTCTTTTACATCTGTAACTGGTTTTTTTGGAATGATAATTGTATGCCCCTTCGTGATTGGGTTAATATCAAGAACTGCCAGAGCATCGGCATTATCTTCTATATGATAAGACTGCACATCTTTATCAACAATCATACGAAAGATTGTTTTCTGCCCTGAAGCAGGGGCATTGGGGCGTTGTTGCTGAAGCATTGATTCAAGGGCTTCTGGAGAAAGAGCGGAAATCTGGGCTTCAGCAGATGTTCTTTGCTGGTCTGGCAGATGCTGCACCTGCTGCCTGAGTTGTTCCTTTAGTTCTTCCACTTCTTCAGGTGTAAGTGTCATTATTGGGAGAAGGAATAGGGGTTTATAGAAGTTATGTCGGGGAGAAATTCATTATCCAAACGCGCGCCTGTAGTCTTCAATTGTTACTGAAGAGACATGAGGGATAGCAGCAAGCTTTTTTTCGACAATATCTGTACCTTTTTCTTCAGGCATGTCTGTTTTTATTATAAGTGCCTTCAAACCAAAAGCTATTGGTTTTTCCTCAAATGAGAGATTCTTTGCGCCTTCTGGCTGTAGGCATGTCTGGGCAGATTTTCTAATTGCTTCTAAGTCTGTCTCTGGAGATTCAGGCATAATTTTCACAATCAAGACTACGGTTGCTGGCACGTTTTAGTAAGAAAAAGAGCGTTTATAAAGTTTCGTGCGGCGAGCGCACGAAGAAAAACAAATTAAAAATAAAGAGAATTCCTAACCTCATGCATCCCACCGTTCGCTTCGCTCTCTCCACA
>CAZKON010000029.1:0-11470 GCA_964554415.1 Candidatus Woesearchaeota archaeon
TTTTGTTTCCGCTTTGCGAATAAATCTTGTGTTGCGTGAATAACAACACAAGGGGCTAAGCCTTAAATGCTTAGCCCCTTTATAGTTTCTATACAAAAAATTAAAAAATCACCTCTTTTCCCCTGAGTTTACTCTTTCTTTTTTTCCTTCAGACCTTCTAAGATTGCTTCATAATACGAGACAGGCTTGATGGTGGCGATAGTGACTCTGCTGATGAGCCACTTTCCATCTTCGCTCAAAGAAACACTGGTGCTAATTGCAGGCTGTTCATTGAACTGCCGTATCTTCACAGCACTCAGTACTGTATCAGTCGCTTTCTCGGGTTGGTTGGTGTTTAGTTTTTGTGACATGGTGGTTACCTCCTTTATCATGAACGCAGTGAATGATGGAAGGACATGGAGCACCGACACGCCTAGACAAAAGAGGTGCGAAGTGCTTATAATTCACGGAGTGTTTCTTGCCCAAATGAAGAACATACACTCCGTCGGTAAAAGAGCAAAAAGTACTCAAAAACACTGAATTTTTAGGTGTTGCTAAAGGGTTATTTTTGCTCATTCTTGAATAACCTCTTGATTTTACTAACAACACTCAATTTGGTGTATGTTTCACCTAGTTTATTATACTTCGAAAAACAATTCCTGTTCGTAACTACAAAAAACCAATTATCTCCATAATATTTCTTTAAATTTCTTATTTTTTCTAGAAGTTGTTTCTTATCTTTCTCATAAATCTTTCCAGTTTCAACTTCAACAGCATATTTTTTACCGTTACACTCAAAAACAATATCGGGCTTTACCGTTTGATAGAGTTCTATCTTTTGAGTAAATCTCTTAAGATATTCTGCAATATCATAAGTCAAAAAGAAATGGCTATCCGATTCTCTATATCTAGGTTTTATGACATATCGCTCTTTCTTTCCCTGTATGTTTATTTGAATACTCTCTTTATAGTCTTTAGCGAGCAAATATTTCAGTTCATCCAAAGAAATGTCTCGATGCTTGAAGAATCGCTTGTCAAGATCAACCTTGACTTTCACTGAACGTTGTTCTGGCTTCGCTTTACGAACAACGTCTTTTTTGGCTTCTTTTACGGTTGAAGTTAAGCCCTGTTGCTTCAATAATTCGTCAGGCTTTGTCGTTATATGTTTATGCTCTTCTTCTGAAGCGACTATTTTTATTTCAGAATGTTCGTCGTCCATAAGCAAAATACCTTCGCCTACGGCTGCGGTAAGCAATGCTAATCGTTCTGCATTACTTAAGAAGAATGTTTCTTGAATCTGATTAATTACGGCTGGTTTCTGGCGCATCAGCAGAGTATACGAGCTATTTGCAAGAACAGAACGCCCTGCATCAGAAGAAAGCATTCCCCCCACTTCTTGATTAATGAGAAACAGCGCAAGATTGAATTTTCTACACGTCTTGACAATTTCAAAGATATATGAGGCATCTTCAGCTCTTGAAAGTAATGACCATGCCTCATCAATAACTAATAATTTACGTTCCAAATCGCCTTTCATCTTCATATATACATAATCCAAAATGAGAAACATCAGAGTTGGCTTGACTTGTTTAGGTAAATTTCCAATATCAAAGCACACAAAGCGATTATCAAAATTGATATTGGTGTGTTGATTCAGAAAAGAGAAAACTCCATGCACGTACATATCGAGGCGATTAATGAGGCTACGAATCGTAGATTCCTCAACTTTTACCGCTTCTTTTTCCATGCGCTTGAGACAATTAAGGACATCTTCCAAAATAGGAGGGGTTTTACTCCATGTTCGAGGGTCTGAAGTAATGCCTTCAATGAGATACGCTTCTGTTATCGCTTTGTCAATAAAAGATTTCTGTGGCTCAGTCAAATCGCCGAGCATAATAGGCATTAAATCCATCAAGGCGAGGCGTTTCTCCTGATAATCGTGTCCCATCAAGTCTAGGGGATTAATAATAGTGTTAGAAGTCCTACTTAAATCGATTCTTTGACCTTTAAACTTCTCTACGAGAGAGGCATATTCTCCTTGAGGATCAATCACCATCACTTTCGTTCCATGTAAGAGATGGCGCGCAATGAAGAGCTTCGCCATATAACTTTTGCCAGAGCCAGAGCTTGCAAGGCAAAATCCGTTCGGATTGCTCAATTTAAAGATGTCTTTGATGATGGGAATGTTGTTCTTGTTTAATCCAAGCCAAATGCCTGTAGTGTCTGCTTGTAAGAATGAAGAAGTAAATGGAAAGAATGCAGAAAGAGCTTCCGTAGGCACATTTCTCTGTATTGCAAGTTTGTTAGAAGCTAAGGGAGCACAAGATTGCAGACCTTGCGCCATACGAAATTGAGGAGATTTAGGAATAATGAGCAAAGAGTTTAATTCAGATTCAATACGTCGTGATAAATAATCAAGTTCTTTTTTACTCTGTGCTCTACAATTGATGTAAAGACTGATGTTAAACAGTTTTTCTTTGCCTTTTTGTAGATTTTCAAGAATAGCTCGCGTATCAGCGTATTTTATTTCTAAGCTGGGATTTAAGATTCCTTTCTGTTGTGCTGCAAAGAGGTCGGCTCTTTGTTTTTGTAGTTCTTTATTCAACGTAATCATGGTAGTCTCAAGGTCATACGGCTCAATATGCAACGAAAGGTCAAAATCTCCAGCCAAACTCACAATTTTATCAAGAAAACCGATTTCCACATTACGAGGGTATCCATGTGCAAAAAGAATCTTATTGAAAGTCTCATTAACTTTAATGAAAGAAGAAGCATTCTCTATTTTTGAGGGAAATAATGTTTCAGGCGAACCTATGAAAAACTTTGTAACAAGCAGTTTGAGCTCTTCCGTTGTAAGCCGTGAACTCTTCAGACCCATATTTTCAAGCTTCTTCTGACAAAGAGCAATCTGAATGCTCATCTCATGCTTTTCAGGAATAACAAGATAGAACTTCCTATTGAAAATGTTCTTTTGTGAAACAATATTCTCTAAGTGTTCTTTATATTTCTCAAACAATTTAGTAAACTGCTTCTCTTTAACGACTTGCTTATTAATTTCACTAAAATAGTCTGAAAGATTCAATGATTCAGTATTCATAAGAATTTGAATAGGAAAGTCAAGTGAATTAAGGAATTTCTGGAATGAAGCGATAATTACCTCTTGCGAGCCTTGTGGTTTAATGGCAAAATTAAGAGGTTCAACTTTAAGGACTGCGAGCGTTCGATTGTTCATTGTGAAAATAAGGTCTTCCTTAATTTCTTTGATACCAACAAATGCTTCTAACTTCTTTTTTTCTGTGATATTTCTGCATCTCCACCAGAGAATTAAGCTTTTAACGTGATAGCCGAGGTTGAGAAACATGAAACCAGATGCAATACAAGCGAAGAAAGCAGTTACAAAAGAACGTACATACAGATTCCAACCCGTCTTAAAGAAAATAAAAACCATAAACGGCAAAAAGACTACAACATATGCTAACTGCTTAAAAGTCAGACCAAAGATGATTTTTTCTTTGTATTCAAGCTGTTGAGGTATTTCGTATGCCATATTATGCGAATTTTGCAGCTACTGCTGCGATTTTAGTTCCCATATTGAAAGCTGCTTTAATGATTGAGAAAAACATGAGAAAAAACATCAAAAGATTGATGAGATTAAAGGCTGAGATCATCACCAGTATCTTGATGTTTGAGAAAAGAGAAACTTGAACAAGTCGAGAGAATCCCACAAGCAAGACTGCATCAATGAATGTTATGAAGATTGAAATACCAAGAAAGTGCAAAAGCAAAATGCCATACGGGCGTAGAGGCTTGATGAAATAGAAAAAGATGCCCAAGGGAAAGAGTGCAACTCCGACAGCAACAATAACATAGCGAATAGTCAAGATAACCATTGTTAAAAGCAGTGTCAGGACATAGAACAATGCAAAGAGTATCTCCAATCCTATATTGAGTGGATTGTCAAACGTCAGCGTAAAGAAATCGGAAGGAATAAGGCTTAATGTTGTAGAAGTCATCACAGAGCCGAGCTCTACCGCTAGTTGATAGATAAAGAAAGACGCTTGTACCAATACAATCAGGATGATAATATTCCTCAGCCATTCTTTCGCGTTCTCTCGCTTATGTACATCGTAGCCAGAAATAATGAATGTGAATCCAGCATAAATGATGAGCAACGCGTAGAACATGGAAAGTACATAAACCATAATTGCCCAAAGACTTGAAAATAGGCTGAGTTCTACTTGAGCTGAAAGCAGGTCTTTCGTTAAAAAAAGAAAGGGTTGGATAGGTGCATTTAAGATATATGCGATAAATTCAAAGAATTTCTGCGGTAAGCAGGTTGCTAAATTCAGGATCCCACATTCAACCATTGTATTAAGATTGAAGAGCGTGTTGTAAGTGAATAAGCTCCATAATGCACGGCTAGAAAGGGGAGAGTCTTCCGTGGGGGTTCAATATTTCTTTCATACACATCATTAAGCATGACTTGCTCCGTATTTGGAAGACTGAGGTTGAGCGTAATAGGTATTTGTGTTGTATCCATACTTCCATAGACATTATCTTGCATGAGCGAAGTCTTTTCATCTTCGTTCAATGATAAGGGATTAACAACACCACAGAGCTCGCCCCTTGCTCCTTCATAAAGCGTGCAGTTTAAGGCAAGCGCTGGCGGCAGCATTATACATGCCAACACTGCCGCCAGCAATAACACGTTTCTCATTTCCTTAACCTACAATGAGCTTCACAACAAATGGAGCAGCCCAGATAACTGCAAGACCAATCAAGACATACATAGTCATTGCTTTGGCATTATCTCGTTTCTTAGGATCGCTTCCAGAGGTCATGTAGCTAATTCCTGCAAAGAGTAACGCAATACCTGCAAGAGCAGATGCTATATACTTCGCAAGGTTGTATATCTTCATCACAGGCTCAAGGATTTGGTCAAACGTTGCCTGATCTTGTGGGCTTGGCGGTTGGTTTAAGTCAACTGCTGCTGCAACGAGCATCGGACTTGCAAGCATAAACAGCATAGCCACAAGAGCTATCATTTCTCTCTTCATGTCATTTGCACCTCCTTACAATTTTTGACCTTGTTTGCTTGCCTTCTAACTTTCTTGTCTCTCTAAACAAATCAAGTTTCTCTTCACTTTTGCTTCCATACTTCCACTCAAAAAACTCAAGACAAGTTTCGCAAACATCTTTTTTTCCTTTGCAGAGTTCTTTTCTGCATACAATACATTTTTCCATAATTGGCAGAAATAATAGAATTATAAATAGAGTCGAGTGAATAAAAATGTACATTTTTATGTACATAAAAAGTAACTCGAGTATATTTTAAAGACAAAAGACTCTGGAAAGTATGAATACAACAGAGATCGTCGATTATGAAAACGTTAATCCTGAAGAAGTTATACGACGGCTTAAGAGGCTGCTTGAGTTGTATGATAAAGCAATAAAGAAGTACGCTAATAATGAGAAAGAACTTTCAAATTCATCTCTATCTTGAGACTGATCTTGTAGAAAAACTCAAGAAAGAATCTCTAGAAAAAAAGAGAACTGTTTCTGATATTTGCAGACAGAAATTAAAAGAAGATACACAACTTGATAGAATAGAAGAAACCATAGGAAAAATATATAAACTTCAAGGTATAGAAGTTTCTAACAGACAATAATCGAATCCCTGAAATTAGTCAATATGGTATTCTGTTCGGCAGGGGCATAAACCATTTTGTCCATTTCTGGGAAACTCGGCTTTATCGAGACTATGTCTTAATATATTGTAGGATTTAAGGTTTTTAATTATTGTCCTCGATAAACGACTACTACTCTGTGACATTTACAAAAGAAGAAACTAAGATTTTGAGAATGTTTTATCAAATATTTTAAGAAGGAGTAATTCGATTCTTTCCAGTTGTGGATTATTTGAAAGCTTTTTCCTACATAATTCGGAGAGCGTAATACCTTCATTTTGAGCTTCCAACATTAGCTTTTGTAGGATTTCTGTCTCAATTCTAAGAAATAATTTTGAATTCTTCTTCATTATCATTTTTCTTTTCTAATTTCCTTTTCTCATAAAACAAAATCATATCTTTGAGTTTTGTAATTATTATTTCAGGATCAACTTTCTCATACCTTTCCATTTTTGTCTCCGTTGAATTTCTTTGTTTCATTTCCCCAGCAATCCCATCCCTTCGTTGTTTGCCTTGCGAAAAGCTCAATTCTCGGCAAGTTACCCATAAGTTGCACAATCTTCTCCCGTATTTCATCAGGTTTGCGACTATGTTCTCTTAAAGGAGATAGTACTATTTGAGAAACCTTGTTTGATTTCCTCTTGAGCTTGCCTCTAATTCCCATAACGCAAATCTCCGCATTTGCGCGTGTCCAATTCCCCATTCCAACAAAGGGCGTTCCTTTGCGTTTGTTTGTCTTGACCCACGTAAAAGCAACCGTTACGTATCGAAAGCCCCATTTCCTAACAGTTTCAAGAGCTTCGGGAAGAATGGGGAAGGTTACCCAAAGGAAGAGAGCGCAATCCTCAGCAGCAATTTTATCAATCGGAAAATTGTAAATTTCTTTAAGAGGGACACAGTTGTAGTGCCTAATCGTCTGCCCATATTTCCAAGGCGGGTCAGCATAGATGATGCTGTACTTCTTTTTTGAACTGATTCTCCAGATTGTTTCTTTCTCATGCCTACGCATGGAGACCGTCCTGCTTTTGACATGCAATAGACTTGACAAATTTCTCAGCTACCTTGCAGTATTTTTTGTTTGCATCAAAACCTATGAAGTCTCTTCCAAGAAGGGCGCATGCCGCAGCAGTTGTTCCTGAGCCCATGAACGGATCTAAAACAAGACCTCCTTTAGGACATCCGCATTTAATGAAGAATAGAGGAAGTTTAAGAGGAAACATTGCAACATGCCTTTCTCGACGTGGTTCGTACGGAAAATGTAGACAGTCTCCTGGATTTTTTCCAAGTTCGTTAAAAGAGATTTTATTTCGATTGCTAATCACTTGTGCAGCATAAGGGCTACCTTTAGTCGCTCTTCTTAAATATCTGCCACGGTTTATCGAGGATTCTTTATATGGCGCTCTAACAGCGTCTAAATCAAAAAAGTATTTTTTACTCTTTACAAAAAAGAAAATTGACTCAGAATTCGTATTGAATCTGTCTTTAACAGGATTTGGAACACTGGAACCGAAACTCTCTTGTGATTTAACATTAAAGAGCTGTTTAACCCAATGAATGTCGTTTCTCAGTATCAAACCATGTTCGTCTTGACATTTTATCGCAATTCTATACGGAATGAGGAGCTTTTGCTTTGCCTGAAGCCAGTTTGTCTTAAATTTGCCTCGTGTTTCCGTATAAGCGCGATAGAGTAAACTGTTTTTATCTAAACTTATAGGCATTTTTGATATTCGATTATTGAAACCGCCTGAGCGCGTGTAGAAAGAGTCTCCCAAGTTGAGAAAGATTGTTCCTGTTGGCTTGATAACCCTCTTCGCTTCTTTCATAAAAGCGACGATTTTTTCGATGTACCTTTCAGGATGTTCCTCTAAGCCTATCTGGTTTTTGAAACCGTAATCTCGCAACGCCCAATAAGGAGGAGAAGTGATAATGCAATCAACGCTATTTTCAGGTAATTTCTTAATGAGATCAAAGCAATCACCGTAGTAGATTTTGTTCTTTTCAAATTGCATAGAATCCAGATAAATTGAATCTTTAAGTATCGCCTTGATAGGAAAATTACGTAATTTTTTACGTAAAAAAACTATCAAGGCAGTATAAAAACATCTTAGAGCAGGACACAATTATGAAAAAATGCATGATTTGTGGAAAGCCGACTCTAGACTTCAGGTCAAACGCTTGCGATACATGCTTTGAATTTCTTAAATGGAAGCATGGCAAGAGCACTTATGCTCGGTTGAGAGAATTCAAGGCAGTAAGAAACATAAAAGCAGACTCAAAAATTGTAAGGAGGTTAAGATGGAAAAACAACAATTGTTAGCAATTATCGGCTTTGTGCTTTTTTTTGGCATTATTGGTATGAATTTTGTCGCAGCAGCAGGCATAGCTGACAGTCCACCGACTGATGCAGACAAGGCAAAGTTTGACCAAGTGTTACAGCCAGTCTTTATGGTGTACAATCTTGTCAAATATATTGCCTCTGCCATTGCTGCATTGTTCTTGCTATTTGCAGGAATGACGTATATGACATCTGGTAGTGATCCTGGGAAAAGAGAGAAAGCAAAGAACATGGCAATGTATGTCATCATCGGTCTGATTGTCATTTGGGCTGCACCGATTGTGGTAACTTTGTTCGTGCAATAGCCATGAAAACAGCACCGATTCTAGCGGTTGTATTTTTTATTTTTTTATTTCCGCCAGTTTCGGCATTAAATTGCAGTCTTTTCGAAGGCGATAGCAACATACTTTGTGGCATGGTTGACCCTTTGTCTTTAAACGAAGAAGAAAAGACTACTTTAATGCAATCAGATGTTTACGGAGGAATAGAGGCGAGAAATCCCGAAGTTTCAATGAAGTTAAACATCCTTGAAGGCGAGCAGAAAACAATGAGCAAGATTTATGACGATAACATTGCTATACTCATGACTTTGCTCTTTCTTATCTTCTTCAACTACGTTGCCTTTTCAATTGCTCGAAACTCATCTTTTTTGCGTAAATGGCTGAATGCGGACTCCTGAGTTTAGCGACGTGTCTCCCGCAGAAGTTCTTCGAGTATATCGAGAGTTTCCTAAACGCTCCCCTACAGCCCTTGCTTGATATGGTTAAAGGTCTCTTAACCGCAGATATCAATCTTCAAATTTTTGCAAGTTTCTGGGGCATTATCATTTACATTCTCTCTATGTTTTATGCTTTTCTTATCATGTATTCGGGAATCATGTTCTTGACTTCAGGGCATGATGTTGCTAAAAGAGAAAACGCAAAAGAATGGCTAAAAAATATCTTAATCATGATAATTTTAGTGCAGGCTTCTTTCTTTATTTACGAACTCGTTGTCAATATCGCTTCTGCATTAACATCTACAACGCTCAGCCTTATTGCGCAGGACTATTTTGTATTAAAACTTGACAGCATCAGCAACATCGCTTTAACGATGCTTCTGTATTTCTTTTTCATCATTATTCTATTAATAACCTCAATTCTTTTAGTAATTCGCTATGCCATTGTCGCCATCGGAGTCGTGTTGCTTCCCTTAAGCATTTTTTCCTACTTTATTCCTCCATTAAAACCCTATGGTGTATTGATTCTCAACTTTCTTGGAGTTTCGATCTTCGTCGCATTCATTGATGCAATTCTCTTGACTGGCTTCTCAAAACTTGTTGAGCAGCCAATCTTTGCCAATATGAAGATTATTGTAATGATCTCCTCATTTACACTGATTAATCTTCTCATGATCCTTCTCTTATTATTTGTCGTCGTTAAAGCAGCAAATCAAGCGAGCGCAATAGGAGGAAATGTCTCATCATTAGTCGCTAAATTCACATGAAATGAATTATAATTTAGAAGATCTCGGAAGAAAGTGGAACAATAAGACCTCCCTGATAGCGAGTAGAAAAGACAGATATTTCCGCTTTTGCAAAATCTTGAGACTTATCTTGATGGAAAACTACTCTTTCGATTCCGGTGAATTCTGTAATATTGGGATTGTATCTGTTCGGAGTTTCTATTTTGTTGTTATAAGAAAAACTTCCTCCACGAAAACTCGCAGGCTTCCTTGTTTCTATTGTAGGATACCCTCTGACTGGAACCTGCTGATTTGTATCCCTAAGTTGTTCAAGAAGAAAAAGCTCAGCCTCATTGAAGAACAATTCTTCTTTAGATTTATCTCCGCCACCAAGAACAGCTGGAAGCGTAACTGGATAAGATATTGTTTTATGAAAACTCATAGCCCATATGGGCACTCCAACATAAGATACAACTTCAGTCCCAAATCCTTGATGGCTTCCATGATAATCCCACATTATGCTAAGATCGTCATCTTCTGCTTTATTCCGCATGACTCCTTCTCTTATATTGCCTCTTTTAGCTCCCTTCATAAAATCACCACTTCTGAATCTACAAAGAAAATCCTTGAGATTGTTAATCAATTGAGAGTTTGCAATTCTCTCCCCAACTTCTGCATAGGCTGTGTTCATAAAAATTTCACATTTAACCAGTTTAAAAGGATTTGTATGATACCATGAGCTACGAAATACCCCAACAACTAGAGTACAAGGAGAAAATTATGTTTGGACTAACGTTCAAACAATTAGCGTATGCTTTCTTATTTTTTGGAGGGAGTCTTTTAATCATAAAGGCAGTTGGTTTGAACGTCTTGGGAGTTATGCTGGCGATCTTTCCCTGTTTGATTGGTATCGGCTTCGTATTCCTCAATTTCGATTCTTTAATCAAAGATTACTTTCTCTATTATAAGTCAAGAAAAACAATCATAACGGAGAATAATCTAAACACTTTTCTCGGGATAAAGGAAATAAAAGAAAACTACATTTTTAATGTAAATAAGAAGCGAGTAGCAATTTTAAAGATCTCACCTATCAACTTCAGTATCAAACATCCTGATGAGAAAGAAACAGTCATTGCATCGTTTCAGAAATTTCTTAATGCTTTAGACTTTCCAACACAGTTATTGGTTAATACTGAAAGTATTGATGTGGAACATTACCTCAAGTCAGTTAAGGCTCGTTCTAAAGAAAAGAAATATGAGGAACTTATAGGTCAACATGAACGCCATTTACGTGAATCTTTCCATCAACAACTTGGAACACTTCGTTTGCATCTCCTCGGTTAATTTCATCAATAAACAACGCACCATATTTACTGCATTTCTCAGGATCAATACGAGTCTTAGGAATCCCGTGTTCTAGGGTAGTCGTCACAAACGGCTCAAGTGCAGAACTGCCCAGTACTCCGCCTGAAAGTCTTAATGTTCTATGTCCATCGGGACCATAGACTGCACTAAATAAAGCGTCGCTTGTGTATGTTTTTCCAATCCCCGTCACACCTTCATAAAGGATATGAAAATCATCAAAGAAAAGTGAAGCGGCATCTAAATCCAGAACAGTAACTTCAGTTGTGTTAGGAGTAGGCAGTCTGCCTTTTCCGTTCAAGAATTTTACATCTACTTTATCTCCTTCACGAATCTCCAAATAAGGCGTAGGGGAGATAACTCCCTCTAACGTATGATAGAGAGCACCAATGAATTGCTTTCTCAATTCTCTATGATTTATTTGTTTTGCCATTATTTGTTCTCCTGAAGGATTTTAGTAAGGCTAAATTCGACTACATGTGATCTATTTCTAAAGTTTCCTTTTTTATAGCTTCGTCTACTAGCTTGAGTGTTTCTTCATCAACAGTTACGCTCATCTTTTCCTTCATACTAAATCGGATAAAATCTGACTATTTAAATCTTTCCATATTGTCAGTATCTCCGAAACAGAAGACAAAAACAGGATAGGCAAGCCTATCCTGAG
>CAZKON010000030.1:0-11119 GCA_964554415.1 Candidatus Woesearchaeota archaeon
CTGTAATTACTTACGTCTTTCACTATATCTTTTGTTTTCGCTGCGGCGAACGGACTGGCCCCGACGGGATTTGAACCCGCGACACCAGGATTACTTCAGACAAGTCCTTGTCTTGAAGAACAGGGGAACTTGTTCCACTGTAAAAGTCCTGTACTCTATCCAGGCTGAGCTACGGAGCCGTAGTTGAGATAATAAATGAGCTTATTTAAATCTTGTTTAGGGCAGAGATTGATTAAATTTGTGAAGTGTGTTCAATAGCTGCTTTTCTCATGTCTTTTTCTAGATAAATGCCCCTACCAACAATTCCATGAAATAAATCTCCTGCGACTTTTGCAGCATCAGAAATATTTCCCCCTTGTGCTATAAACCCTGGCGCGTAAAATACAGGTTGAACTCCCCCTGCTTCAACAATCTCTTTAACCTGCTTAATTGTATCTGGCTTGTTTCCAGGAACGACAAAATCTCGTACTCCTACTCTTGCAGCAATCCGATACATCTCAAGCGCACCTTCATCAGTGATAAATCCTCCTTCGCTAACAGAATATGCGGGATGAGTCATTCTTCCGCCAACAATAACTTTTAATCCATAATCTAAAGCGTGATAAATCCATGCTCTTTCTGTTTCAGGTCCTGACTGAGGGAATAATATGACTGCATCAATATTTGATGATGCACAAAGCTTGGCAAAATCTTTTCCTGTATCTGGGATATCTGTCGCTGCTTTTTGGTGGTCATAAATGAGTGGTTTTGTTGTGTATTTTTTTGCTGTTTCTACAACTCTTGGTAATCCATATCTTAAACCTAAGCCAAAACCAATTTTATAGCCTCCGATTCCAGGCAAATCACCTGTTTGTTTTATAAGTTCTTCAAAATGTTCAATAGTCTCGACATCACAAGCAGGAATCACACTTCTATCCTGTTCAATAATCTTCTGCTCAAGTTTGCCAATAGTGCTTCTTACAGCATCTGTTCCATACACTCTCAAATAATTTGAGAGTCTTTCTATAGATTTTTTTAACGTTTGTTCATTCATAAATACTTCTCCGTTCGCAAGGCGAATTTCTTTGTTGGTTTTGAAATGTATATTGAATAATTCAAATACATCACTAGCATTAATTACTGAGACGACTTTGGTTCCGGTAGCTTTCTCATATTCTTCTATTGCACTATTTCCATCAATACCCACTTCTTGTCGGTCAACAGCTATGGCAAGCACTGGAAGCTCGAACTTCCCCATACTTAAAAGTACATCACGCGCCTCATATTTTGCATTTCCTGCAGTGAATACATCATCTAGTTGGGCGATGCGCTGCCCATCTTTAGGTGCTTTTCCGATAACTAATGACTTAATACGTTCGATAGGGCTTAAATTGCTAGCTTCGCCATATGTTTTAGCTGTTTTTCTAGTGAAGAACCAAGGAACATTTTTTTCTTTTTCAGCAAGTGAAACAGCTGTTGTCGCGCACAAAGCATTCCCCTTTTCTGGAATTCCATATACTATGTCAAAATCTATGCCTGAAGAGATAAGTGCATTTGCATAAGCTTCAGCAAGAGCTTTTGTAGAAAGACCATCATTGAAATCACCAATATTAACAAACCACGGTGAAATTCTCTTGCTCTTTAAGGTGTAATCGCCGACAAGTTTAAGCGCACCAGTCTTTAAGAGAAAATCTATAAAACCTCTTCTGTAATCATCCATCTCCTCTTATAATAATCGCACTATATAAAGTTTTACTCAAAAAATTCATCAAAAAAGAGTAATTACACGGGAATTGCGTTTTCCGCCGATACACAGTCCTTTCTTTATGTCGGGGAGCCTCCAGAAAACTCCACCCCTCAAAAACCTTCGGTTTTTGACGGCGCTCAGAAACTGAAAGTTTCTGACGTTTTAAGGTGGAGTTGCTCCCCGAGCACAGAGAATTGCACAATCCCTGCAATTCTCTGGTCAGGAAATTCCGGAATCCAAGGAATTTCCTGCATCCAAAAAACGAGCGCCTCCCCAAACCGCACCTTTTAAGGTGCGGAGGGCGCATCGTTTTTTTGATATCAGTAATTGTAACTTCTATCAAATGATAACAAATAGAAAGATTTAAATACTTCTTTCTCATATGAAACGCATGCATCTGAAAAAGAAATTGTCCTCTTTGCTCACGTCGCTTCCCTTAGCTTTCGGTATGCATCCTAATGCGCTCACACCGACGCAGGGAGCTGAAGCCGACAAAGAGCCTCTGCGTTATGCCATTGTTGCAAAAAAGGAGACGCTCAATGATGCTGAGTGGAAGAAAGCAGTTGTTGCTCTTGAGAAAAAATACACTCCCTTTACAAAAACATTCGCTTTTACCAACACCCTTGAGGAAACGCGTACCTCTCTTTCTGCATATGCTCCGACACACGTCGCCTATGTCGCAAAACCAGAAGAGCTTGTATTGAATGAATTAACGCATAATCCTTTCAAAGATTTAGAAGTTGCCGGCAGCAGAGGCTCAGGATTGTTCACGCGTTTGCTTTTACAGCTTGATAACGACCCCTATCCCGACGCTCTCAGTGGCATTATTACAGGGGCGACAGCTGCTGATGCACTCCGGCTTGCTGAAGCAAAACCGTTTACCATCAACCATGCACTGTTGAAAACTCTTGGAGAGGAGGAAAATCAGGCTGCGTTTCCCAACGTAACGTATTTCTCTGACGGAAGGTCTGAAAACAGGAAAGTCGTCAAAAAGGAAAAGCGCGGCAAGGTCATTGAGAAAAAGCTCATTGATGTGGCAGGTCCCGATGTTCTGAAAACATTGAATACAGGACCTATTGACGCAGTCGTTGTAAGCTGCCATGCAAGTTATCGTGACTGGGATATGGGCTGGCGTGGAAGAGAAGAGCTCCGCTATGATGATCTTTGGGAAGTGGGAAAAGACGCAACAATTGTTGCAACTGCATCAGACAAGACAATTTCAGGAACAGTACATTCCCCAAGACCAAAAATCTACTGGGGAGCAGGAAACTGCGAAGGTGCGCGCATTGTGCAGGGCAAAAATGGCATTGAATCCATGGCTCTTGCATGGATGCACAGCGCAGGAGTGGTGCAGCACATCGGATACACGCTAGATACTTGGCATGGCTTTGTTGGCTGGAATCTCCGCCATGCACTGCTTTCTTCAGAGAAGCCGACACTCTCAGAAGCCTATACGCAAACACTCACAGCAACAATTCATGAAGCAATCCGCCTTGCACAGCATCGAGAAAAGCATAACCTGCCGTTCATTACGCAAAACTGGCAGCGCTTCACTGAAAACCATGAGCTTGGCAAGTATTATGATGTTGCTGCCGCAACTTTTTATGGGGACCCGGCGCTTGATATCCGCGTTGGAAAGGAGAACACGGTGCCGCTCTTTGAAAAATCTCTTACTGTGCGGGCAGAGGGTTCAGCAACGAACTACATTTGCTCTTTGAAAATAGTGCGCGAAAACACAGAGATTCAGGTCCCTGTCGTGTATTTCCTTCCTGTATCTGACAAATACCTGCGTGTGCGCTCTGCGAGCCCTGGCTTGAACTATACGCTTCTTGATGACAGAGTCATTTTTGAAACATCAAGAATTAAGTTTGCGCAATCCCCCTACTTTAGTTCGTGGGTAAGCAAACTTAATTCTTGACTGTGCTCAAGAACCAACACGACACGCCATCCACTTCAGTGTATGGTTCTTGACACAAGCGAGATCATAACACATCCTGAATTAGGCATTGCAAATCACAAACCAAAAAAACTCCCCAAAAACCTTGAATGGACTCTTGAACTGAGAACGGCACAGTAGTGTTTAAAACATGTCCTTTGCTTTCTTTAGAATCTGCTCTTTCGTGAGCGCCCCCGCTGTCTGCTCAACAAGCTCTCCATTCTTGAAGAAGAGCATTGAAGGAACTGCCATAATCTGAAAACGTTCAGCTAATTCATAATTATCGTCAACATTGACTTTGCCGAAATGCACTTTTCCTTTCAGTTCACGGGCTGCTGCCTCGAATTCAGGAGCCATGAGCTTGCAGGGAGCGCACCAGCTTGCCCAAAAATCAACGACCCAATTTCCTTTTTTGATAGAAGCATCAAAATTATCTGCTGTTAACTCTTTTGTATGTGTGCCCATAGTCATTAAATTATTCCCCACATCCGCTTCTTGTCGTTTGCTTGCACGATGTGCAGAAGATGGCACAATTCCCCATGCGTTTCGCTGGTCCGCCGCAATGAGGGCAGACGAGACCCTCATTTCCAAAATCAGTTATTGATTTTTGTTCTTCAGTTTGTCTTTCGAGCGCAGGTATTTCAATCTCTGTTTTTGATGTGCCCTGAGCGAAATGAAGTGTCATATACTGTGCTACATAATCCACAATAGATGAGGCTGTGCGAATAATTGTTGCACGTTTATCCAGCTCCCCACCCTGCTCATTTTTGACAAATCCTGAAGGCTCAAACTTCTGATGCCTGAATTTCCTGAAGAGTACTTCAACCGGAATGCCGTATTGCAGGTTTAATGATACTGAAGAAGCCCATGCATCAACAAGTCCATTGATTGTGCTTCCAACTTTTGACATGGTCACAAAAATCTCTCCTGGTTTGCCATCATCATAGAAACCGACTGTTAGATAACCTTCATGTCCTGCGATATCAAACTTGTGAGTGACTGACTTTCTGGTCTGGGGCAGACGATGGCGCTCAGCATTGATGATAATCTGTTGTATAACTGTCTGCTGTGCTGTTTGTTGCGAACCTTTCTTAACTATTTCTCCTTCTGTTTTCTGCGTGTTTAGGGGCTGACTCCGCTTACTGTTCTCACGGTAAATCGCGACTGCTTTTAGTCCTTGTTCTCCTGCGGAAACATATGCATCAGCAATCTCCTCAACTGTTGAATGTTCTGGCATATTGATTGTCTTGCTTATTGCTCCTGATAAGAATGGTTGAGCGACTGCCATCATCTTGATGTGTCCTTTATAATAAATTGACCTCTTTCCTTTTGCAGGTTTAAATGCGCAGTCAAATACTGGAAGATGTTCATCACGGAGATATGGGGCGCCTTCTATCATGTCATTTTTGTCAACGTACTCTATAATTGCGTTGCTCTGCTCTTCTGAGTATCCTAGATTTTTTAATGCTAATGGCACTGAACGATTGACAATCTTGAGCATGCCTCCGCCAGAGAGAACTTTATATTTTACAAGTGCTATATCCGGCTCTATGCCTGTTGTGTCACAGTCCATCATGAATGCAATGGTACCAGTTGGAGCTAAGACAGTCATTTGTGCATTGCGGTAGCCAAATCTTTCGCCCAGGACTACTGCGTCGGCCCATGCATCCCATGCTTCGTTTACAAGGTAGCGCAAGTGGCTCGGCATTGCCTGCACATCAATCTTTTTTACTGCATCGCGGTGCATTCGCATTACTTCTAACATTGGCGTCCTGTTTGCTGCAAAACCAGGAAATGCTCCGATAAGGCTTGCAAGCTCTGCAGAAGTTTTGTATGCATACCCTCCCATCAGAGCAGTAAGGGCTGCAGCTACTGCACGACCTGCTTCAGAATCATAAGGCAGACCATAGCTCATGAGCAGGGCGCCGAGATTTGCATAACCGAGACCAAGAGGCCTGAAATCTCTGGAGTTTCTTGTTATCTTTGCGGTTGGATAGCTGCTGCCGTCTACTAGTAGGTCCATGGCAATACTAAAGCTTCTGATTACGCTTTTGTATCTCTCGGCGTCAAATGCGTTGTCATCAGTTCTAAATTTAATTAAATTGATTGACGCGAGATTGCAAGCGCTATCATCAAGAAACATATACTCACTACACGGATTACTTGCATTAATCTTTCCTGAATTCTTGCAGGTGTGCCAGCGATTAATGGTTGTGTCAAACTGTATTCCAGGGTCTCCGCAAATCCAAGTACCCTCTGCTATTTTTATGAGCATTTGTCTAGCCTTCAGCGTTTCACAGAACTGCCCTGTCTTCACATATTTAGTCTGCCAGTCTGCATCTTTTTTAACTGCATCTATGAATTCATCAGGAACACGGACAGACATGTTTGAGTTCTGAAAACAAACACTACTGTATGCCTCGCCGTTCATGCCGCCAGCATATCCTTGCTCAATCAAAGCCCATGCTTTTCTTTCTTCTTTTTGTTTAGCCTCTATAAACTCCATGATGTCAGGATGATCTGCATTTAAAATCTCCATTTTTGCTGCTCTTCGAGTCTTGCCTCCTGATTTTATAATTCCTGCGTATGCATCGTAGCCTCTGAGAAAACTCATCGGACCTGAGGCTCTTCCTCCGCCTGTTAGTTTTTCTTTTGAACTTCTTAATGGTGAACGATTGGTACCTGTACCTGAACCTGCTTTGAAGAGGTTTACTTCGGCAGCCTGAACAGCCATAATTGATTCCATATCATCTTCAATGCTTTGGATAAAACACGCAGAGCACTGCGGGCGGTCATCGGTTTTAGGCGCAGGAACAATTGTGTCTGTTGCTGAATCCCACTTCCATGCAGATACCCCCCCGGCATTAGAGTCGTATTCCTGTGTGCCAACATTAAACCATACAGGAGAGTTGAATACGCAAAGCTGATTTAGGCAGATGGAAGCTATTTCGTCACGTAAGATTCCAGACTGTATTTCATCAAAATAGCCTTGTTTCAATGCTTGCCTGGCAAAAAATCGTGAAACCCTTCCGATAAGTTGTTCAACTGAACTTTCTCGTTGCCCTTTTGCCATATCCCCCCAAAAGTACTTGCTTGCGACAACTTTCACTGCTAATGGGCTCCAAAAATCAGGTCTTTTTACTGTAGGTTGTACAAAAACAACTTTTCCAAGATCATCTGTGACTTTAACATCTTCAGCAACCCAGGAAATTGGATTGCCATAAATATCAAACTGGAATGGATTCTTGCCTTCATATGTAAAGAACCTGTTTACTCTCATCTTTCTCTGTTTTAGTTCTTGTATCATCTCAGGAGTCAATGGTGCACCAGCCCTTTAATTTCTTTTTTAAAATCAGAAACATCTGTAAATTCACGATATACTGAAGCGAATCGTATATATGCTACCTTATCTATTTTTTTAAGCTCCCGAGCGACACATTCTCCGATTAATGCACTTGTTACCTCATCTCCCTTTTTGCGCAGCTTTTCTTCAATGGTTGTAATCATATTTTCTATTTTTTCTCCGGTAACAGGGCGCTTTTCGCATGCACGCATGATTCCCCTGTTCAGCTTTGCACGCTCAAAATCTTCACGCCGTCCGTCTTTTTTAATGACGCGCAAAGCAATCTTCTCGACGGATTCATGCGTATTGAATCGACGCCTGCATTTTAGGCATTCACGTCTGCGTTTAGTTATGTTACCACTATCCCTCTTATCAATAACTTTTGTCTCCGAGTGGGAGCAGTAGGGACATAACATCGCCGCACCTTTTTCCCCCAACCTATTGTGTTTATTTTAATTTCCAACACAATCTGTTGTAGTCTAACAATCTCATATCTTATGTGCTATTTAAAGATTTCTGTGATATTTTTTTTATCGTCGGTGATTTCTCAAGAAATTGAATTCCTATTTATTGAGTGGTAAATCGCAGCCACTCCGATTTACTCACAACTTTAAAGATTATATGACACAAATTTATAAAGCAATGGCTTCTTATTTTATTATGATTAGTAATGCATTCACTGAACTTGCGCAGCAGCAAGGCATTCCGCTCTGGCTTTTGCTCTTCATCATCCTTTGGTCGTTAGTCTGGAAAGCTCTAGCTTGGTGGAAATCAGCACGTCTCGGACAGCCAATTTGGTTTATTGCATTCTTTATCATCAATACTTTTGGTATACTTGAGATTTTGTACTTATTTCTGTTCTCAAAAGAAGAATTTCTGGCTTCATTCAGGAAACACGGAGACAAGGTTCGCAAATCCACAAGGCGCGGAAAAAGCCGTAGATAATAATACACATGCAAACCAAATTCAAACGCCATCAAACAGTTCGTCTATTGCGTGATGCTGACCCTGACTATGTTGAATATCACAATGAAGACGAATCTGACTTTAAGGAAATTCCCATACTGAAAGGAATGCATGGCAGAATAAATATACTCCTTTCTAACGGTCAGTATCATGTAGAAATTCTTGACGACAAGGGAAAAACACTTGCTTATGCTCCTTTTGGCGAGGAAGATTTGGAAGAGGAATAATTATTTCTTCTTCAAATACTTGTTAAGTAATCTTTTTCTGCGGGAGCGTCGTGCTGCTTGTCTCATAATTATTAATTGCGTTGTTCCCTTTTAAACATATCGTCTTGGTCATGATAGTGCTGTCTGAAATGCGCGTACTGCCTGTTTTTGCTCGTGTGCAGTCAGAGGTGTGTGTAGTGTCAGGCGCAAACTGCTCTTTTGTGCTGCTTTGGACAATCCAAGAGCTCCTAATATCCTATTTTCTTTTTTCTGTTTGCTTAGGCATGCACTTCTGGTCGAACAATGCACTCCGAGATGCGAGAGTTTCATTACCAACAAGTCTGCGTCAACGTCTGGAAAATGAATGTTTATTGTTGTATAAATGCAATTTTCACTTGAACTGTTTGGTATGCCTCTGAGCTTTTCTAACTCGTGCAAAAGCTTATCGCGACTGGCTTGTACTTTTGCTACTGGCAGTTTCTTTGTGATTTCATTTGCTTTTGCAAACCCGATAATGCCCGCTACATTTTCTGTACCTCCACGTATTCCTCTCTCCTGATTACCTCCGATAATCATAGGCTGCAGATGGATATCTTCACGCATATAGAGCAAACCAATGCCTTTTGGTCCACCAATTTTATGTGCCGATGCACTCATAAGGTCAATTTTTAGCCTTTTCACATCAATTGGAAGCTTTCCAAAACTCTGTACTGCGTCTGTATGGAAATAAGCTCCTTTTGTATGGCATAAAACACCTATGCGTGCAATATTTTGTATAGTTCCTATTTCATTGTTTACGTGCATTATTGAAACGAGCAATGTGTCTGCATCAATCTCATTTTCTAACACATCGTAGTTAACAATTCCTTCGCGCCTTACTGGAATAATTACTACATTATATCCTTGGTTTTTTAGTAATTCTGCTGGCTCCAAAACTGAAGAGTGCTCAATCGCACTTATAATAATTTTCTTCTTAACTGACTTGGCTTTTGTGATTCCTTGTATTGCCAGATTGTTTGCTTCAGTACCTCCTGAAGTGAAAACAATCTCCCAAGGCTTTGCTCCGATGCCATCTGCCAGTTTACTTCTTGCATCCTGCATTGCTTTCTGCGCTGTTTCGCCCAATGCATGAGGCGAGCTTGGATTCCCAAAAATTTTGGTAAAATAAGGTTGCATTGCACGTGCAACTGCAGGATATACTGGAGTTGTCGCGGCGTTGTCTAAGTAGATTGGTTTCATGTATATTTGACTGGAAAAGTATTAAAATATTTATCTATAGGAGAATGTCCCACACTCGCTATCATCGCATAATTTTTAAACTCAAAATACCATATTATATTATGAATAATAAGAATATGAAGAAAGAACTGGAAAGGCGATTAGATAGTTATCTTCCCATGCCTCTGCCAACGCTGTCCTCTTTGTCTTGGATGATAAGCGCAGACAGTATACACTCATATAGATATGGACTGGAAGTACATAGTAAGAGCAACACCCTTCATACTATGGCCGCGCAGAGAAGTCAAGATCTAAAACAATATGTACTCCCGGCAGAAATGAGAAGATATTTTGGAAAATTTGCAACAATTAATGAAACAAAGGTAAAGGGTTTAAGAGAAAGACTGGGATTGTGGGGAAAGTATCAGATAGTTGGTGTGCACCGAGATGATGAAGGAAAGATTGTTGCTCATTTGGGAGTTTATGCTCCGTTTGGAAAGTTTACACACCCTGTAATGCGCAGAGTTTTCATCAATCTCAATCTTTTAGATGTGAGCACGGAATAATCTTTATATAGCCATTTATCTTATCTGTTTCATGCCAGAACGCCTTTCATTTGAAGATCAGATATCGAAGAACAAGATGAAGTCTGCTCTCTTGCTTGGCATTATTATTATTATATTTATAGCTATAGGCTACCTTATCGCCAATCTTTTCGACCCGAGCCTTTTCTTTATCATTATGATATTTTCCATCATCTTTTCTCTGCTCTATACTTGGTTTGGTTATTATTTTTCAGATAAGATTGCACTAGCTTCGGTTGGAGCAAAACCTGCAAATTCAGTACAGCATCGCGCTTTGATACACTCTGTCGAAAATATGTCTCTCGCTTCAGGTTTGCCAATGCCTCGCGTTTATGTAATGGATTCAGCAGAGATAAATGCATTTGCTTCTGGCAGGAACCCAAAAAAGGCTGTAATCTGCGTGACTTCAGGAGCATTACAAAAACTTAACAAACAAGAACTGGAAGGAGTTATTGCCCATGAGATGGCACACATCGCTAACTTTGACATTCGCTTTATGACACTTGCTACTGTATTGATAGGTATGATTTCAATTGCTGCTGAAATTCTTTTGCGTTCTTTCTGGTTTGCAAACACTGATAATCGAGACAGCAGAGCAGGAGTAATAATTATAATTATCAGCATAGTTGTAGCTATACTCGCCCCAATATTCGCACAACTTGTTGCTCTTGCAATCTCACGCCGCAGAGAATATACCGCAGATGCCACTGGAGCCAAATTCACTCGTTATCCTCTTGGTCTTGCTTCTGCTTTAAGAAAAATCAAAGGTGAGCATGTTCCGCGCGAAGAACTGCGCAAATTCAACCATGAAACTGCCCCCTTATTCATATCAGATCCGTTTAAGCGCTCATTTACAAATCTTTTTGCTACACATCCACCTGTAGATGAGCGTATTCGACGTTTGGAAGCAATGTAAATTCTTTATTATGCCGGGGAGCCTCCAGAAAACTCCACCCCTCAAAAACCGAAGGTTTTTGACGTTTTAAGCTGGAGTTGCTCCCCGAGCACAGAGAATTACAGGGATTGTGCAATCATCAGGAATCACTGATTCCTGACTGCCGTCAAGGATTGGTAAATCCTTGAGGTCTCTGGTCAGGAAACCTCAAGAATATTCGATTCTTGACGGCACTCGCGAACACA
>CAZKON010000031.1:0-4718 GCA_964554415.1 Candidatus Woesearchaeota archaeon
AGCAAACGAACTTGGAGCAAAGACGATGTTAGGAAATATGAAGAGTATTTTCCTGTTGGTAAAGAAGATGCATTAAAAAACTTTGGACATAATACAAATTACCAGTTTTGTTTGGTAGATAAAAATGGTAATATTATCACAGAAAATAGAATTTACGACCGTATAAAAATTTATTTTCATCATTTAGATAATAAAGACGGGCTTATTTCAAGTGAGGACAAGCAAATTATAGACCCTTCTTGGCTTTCTAATACTGCTATTTACAAAATGCGCTTAAACAAGAGAGTTTATTCTGTAAGCTTAGATTATTTGGAATTTATTAAAAGACGTATGCTGTCAAGCTGGCGTTGGAGACGCAATCCTAAACATAAGGAGGATTTAGAGAGAATTTTACACTATCTCGGAAAAAAACAGCAGCAACTTCTTTTTCAGTTACCAATTTTGTTTTGAAAAGCGCACGCCAGGAATCGAACCTGGGAAAAGTCGGGCTGCAGCCAACCGCAGTAACCACTGTGCCACGTGCGCACGTTGGACAAAGTAATGAGATGCTTTTAAAGATTTAGTCTCATTCTTCGAACGCCTTCGCAATCCCAAGCATCTTCGCATCTTCACCACACGCACACATCACCTGTATTCCCACAGGAATACCTTCAATTTTGCCAGCAGGCAAAGAAACAGCACAAATGCCTGCCAGATTTGATGGGCATGTCAGCGCATCTGACGCATACAATGATTCAACGCCCATTTTCGCGCCGTCTCCAATCTTCCAAGGCAATGAAGGAAAAGTAGGCATCATAACACAATCTACTTTCTGAAAAGTATGCTCAAAAGATTCCTGTATCATCTCTTTAACCGCAAGCGCTTTCTGGTAATACCCTCCTGCAAATTCAGCTTTGGTAATTTCACTTCCTCCAAGAATACGACGCAGGACTTCTTTTCCACATACATCCTCAATTTTTGCCCCATATCTTCGTCCATCAAATCTTCTGGTTCCTGAGAAGAATTCTGCAAAAACAAGAAGATAATATGTCTGTACTGCAAGATTAATAAATGGAATTTGTATCTCCTGCACATTCCATTTGTATTTTTTCGAAAGTGCATTCACGCAGGAGTCAATTAGTTTTTGTGCGCGTGTGTCAACACCTTTTATTCTCACTATGCCAACTTTCGGATTCTTGAGCGCATGCAGTACGATTGCTTCAGATTGTATGCTCATATTGTCGTGTGTATCTTTTCCGCGAATCACTTCCAACACCAGCGCAGCATCCGCGGCATTTCTAGCCAATGGACCAATTTGGTCTAAGCTCATCGACAAATCAATAAGCCCATACCGAGAAACAGTTCCATACGATGGCTTCACACCCACAATACCACAGTGCGAGGCAGGGGTACGAATGCTTCCTCCTGTATCACTTCCTAAAGCAACATCACAGAATCCAGCAGAAACAGCAGCCGCGCTTCCTGAACTGCTCCCTCCAGGCACAAATCCCGGCGCAGCAGGATTTTGAGTAACGCCAAACGCGCTTGTTTCTCCGGACCAACCTGCAGCAAATTCATCCATATTTGTCATACCAATAATCACGCCATCTTCTGCCTTTATTTTCTCAATTACTATCGCATCATAAGGCGCGCGATAATTCTCTAAGACTTTTGAAGCGCAATTACAAATCATACCCCTAACGTTAATATTGCTCTTCACAGCAATGACATATCCATACAGCTTTCCTTTCTTGCCTGTCTTCTTCACTTTTTCATCAATTGCCCGCGCTTCTTCAAGTGCATTTTCATTCAAATGTAAAAACGCGTTGATTTTCTTGTCTTCTTTCTTTATCTTTTCCAAAAAAAGTCTTGCCTTTTTTTCAACGCTCATCGCTTCTTCCTCCTATTTGATTGCGACGCGTGCTTCGTTGGGACAAACTCACTCCACCGTAAAAGCGCACGCGACAATCGTTCTCGTGATAATGTACCTGCACGTTTTGAAGCACGTTTCACGCGCACTAAAAGAATAATATGCTTCTGCCCATAAAAAACATCAGCATCATACAGATTATTCTCAAAATGCATGCATTCATCATGGAATGAACCTACCCGAAGATGCTTTGTCACTCCCCATTCGTCTTCTTGTACAAAACTATCAGCGATATTCCGTTTAGCATCTTCATCAAATCCAAGTGCCTTCATAAATCCAATGAACGCATCCTTAAATTGCTCTTCTTTTTGAATCAAATAATGATACCTCTGCCCATTATTGCCTGCCCCATGTAATCGAAATACCTTTTGCGATGCCATGTCACTTTCAAAGAAGCCACTTACTTAAAACTTTCGAGGATACCTTGGAACGCTACGGTCTTGGAAGAGAAGTGATTACCAACTCAAGCTCTTCATCGGCTTCTTCACATACATAATCTCTTGCAACTCGTACAATTCAAGTGTTGTATCGAATTGGTCGTCAAAATAGCGAAGTTGGTAATCATTATCAGATTGGTCATACAACTCAACTGCCATCTCCTTGGTGTTTCCATGATCAATAAGTACAGTGAGTGCGTCAAAAAGATATTCTTTGCTGTCAATCCTTATGCGCTCTCCTTTCTTCAAAGCAGAAACAGGTTTTGAAACTTTGATTATAACAGGGGCACGCGGCTCATCAGAATTTGATCCATTCTCAGCCTCAATCTCATCAAGCTCAGATTCTATCTCTTCTTCGTTCATTCCCTGTTTCTTTTTCTCTTTTCCAAGCTTGCCCTGCGCATATTCAACTTCTTCATCACCATAAGCATCATCCAAAGACATTCCGCCTTCAGGCTCTTCTTTCTTTACCTCGGTTTCTGCCTTTTTTGTGCTCTTAGCCTTTTTTGCCTTCTTTTGGGTTACCATTTCTTTTTCTCCGCGATAATCGTATCAGCATCATGCACAGGCGCATTAGCAAACATTCGTTCCCGAAAATCTTCATCTCCTTTCATACCTTTTCCTTCTTCTCTCCATCCTCCAGATTCAGTCTTCTCCTCTTTCTTCTTCAATTTGACATGAGCAAGCGCAGCACTGAATTTCTTCAGAATGTTTTGCGCTTCCTGCTGAATCTTTAATCTTTCATTATCGGAAATCGTATTCATGCCCAAAACAGAAATTAGGAATTTATAAACCTATTGAGAACGCGAAAATGGTTTATACTTCTTAATCGCCTCGCTGAAAGGTTTAACTCTTCACTTATTAAAAACCTACCTTCTCCCATAAAAAAAGGAAAAACAAAACAATTAAATAGAAGGATCGCGTAACTACATTATGTCAGATGTATCTGATTGCATAGACATAGAGTTCATAAAGAACTCTTCGCTCTACCGCGAATTTCAGGCAGAGCGTGAGGAAATTATGAAGCACAAGTGGATTGAATCTGAAAAAGCAGGTTACGATCTCGGCTTTGAGTGGGCATTGACAGACTGGATTCTCAAGCATCGCAGAAATTGGCGCAAATCGCGCCAACAGGCATACACAAATCACCTATATCGCCAATCCTTGGTAGAATAATCCCTCACATTTAAGTATCCATCTTTCTTTCAAAAAGAATGCAAACCCTCATACGAATGCGTAATACACTTGAAGGCGCTGTCTACCGCTCATGCATCAAAAAAATCTGCTTTACTCAGGATGCAGAGCACGTGCACAACTTTTTCGTTAAAACAGGAGCACGGATAGGCACATCGCCACTGTTAAAAAAATTCACTTCGGCAGCATTCTCATTTCATCATCCTGCTCTCGAACAAACGCTGTATGGCATCCACTTCAAAAATCCCGTAGGTCTTTCCGCAGGGTTTGATAAGAACGCCGAGCTCCTCCATATTCTTCCCAAAGTTGGATTCGGTTTTGCAGAAGTGGGAAGCATTACTGCGCTTCCTTGTGCAGGTAATTCAGGAAAAAGACTTGCCCGTCTGCCAAAACAAAAAAGCCTCTGGGTAAATCTCGGCCTCAACAATCAAGGTGCAAAAACGATTGCACAACGCCTCAAGAACAACTCTTTTGACATGCCTTTCGGCGTCAGCATCGCAAAAACCAACTGTAAAGAAACCTGCGACACGAAAGTCGGAATTAATGATTATCTCGCTTCTCTCAGTTGTTTTTCAAAAAGCAACATTGGAAGCTATTATACTCTCAACGTCAGTTGTCCAAATGCCTATGGTGGTCAACCATTTCATGAGCCAAAATTATACGAACAGCTCCTAAAAAAAGTCTCTAAAATGAAAATAAAAAAACCTATTTTTGTAAAACTCTCTCCAGACATAGAAAAGAAGAAAATAAACAAAATAATTGCAATCTCTCAAAAGTATGGAATTTCCGGCTTCATCTGCACGAATCTTACAAAAAAGCACAGAGGTAAAAAAGGAGGAATTTCAGGAAAAGCAGTGGAAAAAGGTGCAAACATTCTTCTCAAGTACGTTGCAGAAAAAACACAGGGAAAGTTCATCTTAATTGGTGTCGGTGGAATTTTCTCGGCAGAAAACGCATACAAAAAGATAAAGCTCGGCGCGCATCTTGTACAGCTGATTACAGGCATGATTTATCAAGGTCCCCAGCTCATCAGCGAAATTAATGAAGGGCTTGTCCGCTTACTGCAAAAAGACGGCTACTCTTCAATAAGCGAGGCAGTAGGAACAGAAACGTACAACAAGAGATAACCTATTTCTTCTTCTCTGGACATTTTATGAGCTTCTTTATTTGTTGCCATA
>CAZKON010000031.1:4728-10626 GCA_964554415.1 Candidatus Woesearchaeota archaeon
TATTTCTTCTTCTCTTCTTTCTTTGGAATATCTGTTTTGATGAAAACTTCTTTCAATTGTTTCTCACTTAACTGAGATGGTGTATCGAGCATTATATCCTGCGCCGCTTTGTTCTTCGGAAATGCAATAACATTACGAATAGAACCTGCTCCAGTGATAATCTGGATAAATCTATCAAGACCCATAGCATATCCTCCATGTGGTGGGGCACCATGAGAAAGTGCATGAAGCAGAAATCCAAACTTCTCCTCTGCTTCTTTCTCGCCAATGCCTAAAATAGCAAAAACGCTCTTCTGAATTTCAGGATTGTGGATACGTATACTCCCACTCAAAAGTTCTGTTCCATTCAAAACAAGATCATAAGTCTCAGCTTTAACTTTCAAAGGTTCTTTTTCCAAAATTGTTAAATCAGAGGGCATACAAAAAGGATGATGTGCCGCAACAAGCCTCTTTTCCTCTTCAGAATATTCAAAAAGAGGAAAATCAACAATCCATGCAAAGGCATATTGCTCTCCTGTCTCTTTTCGTAAATCAGGCTTATCAGATTGATAGTTTTTCATAGAATCCTGATACGAAATTCTTCTAAAAGGAATTTTTAAGTCTTGATGCAGAACTTCCTTAAAGAGATGCTTCATCAACTGTTCTACATTAGAGAAAATATCTTCCTGATTTATAAATGACATTTCAACGTCAAGCTGTGTAAATTCAGGTTGTCTGTCTGCCCGTAAATCTTCATCACGCAAACAACGAGCAATCTGAAAATATCTATCCATTCCACTCACCATTAAGAGTTGTTTGAAAAGCTGCGGAGATTGTGGCAACGCATAGAACTTTCCTGCATGTACGCGAGAAGGAACGATATAATCTCGAGCGCCTTCAGGAGTTGATTTCGCTAATAACGGAGTCTCAAACTCAGTAAATCCAGCATTATAGAAGAAATCACGAATAATCTTCATAATCTTGCCACGTAAAAATAAGTTCTTTTGCATTTGTTCTCCTCTCAAATCCAAATATCGATACTTCAGACGAACATCTTCGTTTACAGATGCATCATTCAACATAAACGGCAAGGGAGGACAAGAGTTCAATACTTCAAAATCCGTGCAGAAGACTTCAATCACTCCTGTTGGCAAGTCTTTATTTTCAGTCCCCGCCTTTCTTTTTACTACTTCACCAACAACTTTCACACAGGACTCGATAGCGGCACTTTTAGCATCCTCAAATCCTTTATTCTTTTTAATACAGACAACTTGAATAACTCCAGACTTGTCTCGAAGGTCGAGAAAAACAACACCTCCATGCGCACGCGCAGTCTGTACCCATCCACACAAGGTTACTTTCTTCCCAATATCCTTTTCCGTAAGATCTCCACACATCTGTGTTCGTAACATCTTTTTCAAAGAAAATCCATCTTTTTAATCCTTATTGTGATTCATACTCTAAAAGTTTCAAAAGCAAAAGAAAGTTTTATATATCTATTTAATTAAGAAAAGACATGTCTATACTATTTACACTAGTTTTGGGAAGAAATTCTAATAAATCTAATGTAAATAATGATAGGAGTAATTAATTTCCTTCATTGTTTTCTTCTTTTTTAATACAATGGAACGCACCAAAATAAATCAATTACAAAATAAGGTAGGCAAGAAGGTTTTGCTAAAGGGATTTATCCATGAAATACGTGATCAAAGTAAAGTCAAATTTCTGGTGCTTCGAGATAATTCAGGATTAGTCCAGCTCGTCGCCTTATCTGAGAATAAAAAAGTTTTTGATACTATTACAAAAATCCCTCGTGAAAGTGTGTTAGCTGTAGAAGGAACCGTCAAAGAACAAAAACAGGCACTTCCTTTAGGTCTTGAGGTTCATGTGGAAAGGTATGAGGTTCTTTCAGAGGCCAACGCCAATTTACCTATTTCTGTCGTCGAAAAAGGACGCCCTCCTGCTTTGTCAACACGACTAGACTGGAGATGGCTTGACCTGAGAAAGCCGAAGAATCTTCTTATCTTTAAAATATGGACAGATATAGAAGAAGCTATGCGAGAGTATTGGTTATCTCACGGATTTATCCAGATTCATTCTCCTAAGTTCGTTGCAGGAGCAACTGAATCGGGGGCTGAACTGTTTTCCATAGATTATTTCGGCAAAAGGGCTTCTCTTGCACAATCGCCTCAATTTTACAAGCAAATGGCCATGGCTGCAGGATTCGAGAGAGTATTCGAAGTCAACCCAGTATTTAGAGCGAATAAATCTCATACTGTCCGTCATGATACTGAATTTACATCCGTTGATATCGAAGTTTCATATATCGATTCGCACGAGGATATTATGAAGATCGAAGAAGAATGGATGACTCATATACTTAAAAGAATTAAAGAGAAATATGGCCCACAAATTAAGCAAGAATATGGGGCAGAGGTAATTGTTCCTAAATTACCATTTCCAAGAATAACGATGGCAGAGGCTATCGAATTATTAAAGAAAGAATATCATCACTCGTGCAGCGGAGATTTGGATCCTGAAGGAGAAAGACTTTTGTGCGAACACTTTAAGAATAGTCATGGAAGCGAATTTGTATTTGTTCATGACTGGCCTATCGAAGTAAGGCCTTTTTATCATATGAGATCAGATCACGAGACAACAAAAAGTTATGACTTGTTATGGAGAGGAATGGAAATAACGACAGGAGCACAAAGAGAGCATCGATATGAAATTCTCAAGAAACAAGCGAAAGAAAAAAAAGTTCCATTGGAAGGAATTAAAGAATATTTAGAATTTTTTAAATATGGTTGCCCGCCACATGGGGGGTATGGATTAAGCCCTTCAAGAGTTATCATGCTCCTTTTAGGTTTGAAAAACGTCAGGGAAGCAACATTTGTACCAAGAGATACCGAACGATTACGACCGTGAGAGAGAAAAATTACAAAAAACTGTGTATTTGCACTGCAATACGTTGTAATTCCTCTGTTGATTCTTCTACTCCTTTAATTTTTAGAATCGGTTCATAACAGGGATGCAAACGAATATGCACATGAGAGATTTCAAATCCTTCAACAACAAAACAAGTTCGCAGAGTATGAAACGATCGATCAAGTGCCAAAGCAGACTTTTTTGCCATTAAAAAAAGACGCGTATATAATCCATCTTCCAATGACATAATGTACTCAACATGCAGTTTCGGCACAACAAGCGCCTGCCCCTTCGTTGCAGGAAATCTATCAAGAATAACAATACACTCTTCGTCCTCAAAAATTTTTACAGTGGGAATCTTTCCTTTCACAATCTTGCAGAATATGCAATCATTTTTCATTATTTTATCAAAACGCGGGAGTTTTTAATAATTTCTGTACAAGAATTTTTATGCAAATTCTGTTGATTGCTCAAACTGAGTCCATACTCTACCGTCTCTCCCAGTTTGACGCCTCGAGAATCTTTGACTTTGATTCTCTACGGCGCTCAGGAATTTTGTTCCTGACGCTTAAAAAATACCCCGCAGTTTGCTGTGATTGGGATTCTTTATTGTATCATCTGTAATCAGAATCCTCAAGAACCTTTAGTTCTTGATGGCCTTGAAAATCGAAGATTTTCTCAGTTACCAAACAGAGAATTCTTTTAGTTTTATCATGTTTTGTACAAAATTCTCTATAGAGAGCTTTGAATAACCCTCCAATTTCGATGTCTCTCGAGGCGTTCAGAAATCAAAGATTTTTGATGATCGAAGATTCTCTTAGTTTCAAAGCGGTTCGATAGAGGACTTTGGGGTTTTTCAAAGTCCTCTATATCTACAAAAGCAAAAATATCAACAAAGGCACGCATACAACACATAGTGTATAAAATAAACCTCTTTCAATCGTTCCACCAGTGCGAATGTTTCCGCGTATCTCGATTTTTGCAGGCCACCATAATCTTACTCCTTCGATTGTCAGGCTATCAGCAAAAAGATGCAAAGCATATCCCAAAAAGAAAGGTAAAGCAATAAAAGGTAAGAAAAGTGCAAATAAAAGAGTAGTTAAAAAGCAGAAAGTAAGGCTATGCAATAATCCCCTGTGTTTAGTCACCCATTGCAATGGCCTTAAAAACCAAGCTCGCCCCAGATACGATTGCGCACAATCTATATCTGGAAGCAGTGTGGCAAGAACAATAATTGGCAAAAAAGAGAATTTGTGTGTTACACTGGGGAAGATAGCTAAACCAACAGCAAGTGCAGACAAAACATGCGTACGCATCATCATATCAGAAAAGAAAGATGTGAAAGTATAAATTTCTATCCTTTTTTCTGAAAAATTCTGAGTTAAAACCCAGAGGTTCTTTTGAGTCGTCAGAAACTTTCAGTTTCTGAACGCACCCAAGAACAGAAGTTCTTGGTGTTTTCAGACCTCGAAAATCGGTTCGCTTACTCCGGGCTAAAGCCACGGAGCGTGCGCGAACCGATTTTCTCAGTGTCAGGAACTCTTTACTAAAGTAGGAGGCGTCTCAAGTTCTAGAGGATTTTCGAAGTCTCAAAAGCAGCAATTAACTCATCAAACTTGACATCTTCGACTGTATCAATAGTAAATTCAACCGTATTATAAAGTGTATTCTGCCGTACATTGCCCGCAAAAACTTTTTCCTCTCCTAACAGCATAGATTTCTTCGTATTGAAAAGCTCAAGTGAGAATATTTCTTCCTCACTAAAACCCAGCTTTAAGATGTGCTCGCCGAACAACACGCCGCGTAATGACTCAGTGCCATCGTCAAGTACTAAATTTAATAATGCTCTGCGCTTTGGCGTAATCTTGCCATGGGTTGCGCACGCTTCATCAATCACTTTTCTTCCACAATCAGGGCATATCTCAAAATAACGTGGCTCAAAGACCTGTACAACAAAAGCTCGCGTTTGCAATCTTTGTCCAGGCGTTGCATCTTTAAGTTTAGAAGCTCCAATAGGTACAGTCACGTTCACTTCTCCAATCAGCTCTTTGCTTTGGCGAATATCTCCAAATGATGAAAGATGAAGCTCGCCATTGCGTACGCTGGCATTTGTAATCTCAAGAACATCTCCTATATTTATTTTTCCCTGCTCAATTAATGCAATATGATTAGCATCCCACAAAACAACACGTACTCGTGAAGTTTCATCCGCAATCACCAAATTTGCCACTTTCCCTTCTTTCCCATTCTTATTATAACTTCTTACTGGAAATACTTCAAGAACTTTTCCTATAACGTTCGCCCTGCGCATTCCTTGTGCCAGCTCCCCTAACTTCATACGCTCCTTTTCAAAATTGATTCCCAGCTCAGCTGCAACAATCTGGGCAGCACCTTCACGTGAAACAAGGCCTGAGAGTTTTGCTCTCTTTGCTTCAACGCGGCGCACTATGTCATCAACTGATAATTTTGCAGAAGCTGCAATGCGCTCGACAAGATGAGTATATGTATCCACAAACATCTCTTGGTTGTATACTTTAAAAGATTATGTGTCAGGAAGAATATAAAAGCCAAACTCTGTTCTCAAAGCTTAATAAAGATTTATATAGCCCTCTCCCCTATAATAACTAACAATAAAGGCTGAAAGGAGGGAAAAACAAACATATGGCAAACTGGGGTTCATGGCTAGCACTTTTAGGCGGCGTTTTGTCAGTCATTGGACAGTGGGTGACGACAGCGTGGCTTCCTCTAATCGGTGGAGTCGTCGCAATCATTGGAGCAATCGGAGTAATGTCAAAATAGTTTAACTATAGTCAAGGACTTTAAAAATTGAGTAAGTTGTCCTTGACTATCAAGGGAAAGATATACAATATTGCTCAATTATTTATGTCTTTTACTATATTTTGACATGCTCAGGAATGCTCAAAAAATTATTTTTTATTACATTTTGAGTTGAATACTCCGCAGCTTGCTGCGGCTCAAAATGTAATTAGA
>CAZKON010000032.1:0-10212 GCA_964554415.1 Candidatus Woesearchaeota archaeon
GGCTATTTTTTGATAGAAAAGCGAGATGTTACCTTTTACGCTTTACTTAACAGCTTCTCTCAAGATAAAGACTATAAGAATCGATGTCATTAAGAAAGTAAGCTCGCGCGAGGCGAAGCGCAACATCATGGGCGCGCGAAAGCAGGTATTTGCTGGGTTATCTCTACTATCAGAGTATGTGATAAACGTGACGCGCGCTTCCTAAGAACCTATGGTTCTTGTGAGTCAACTCCCTTTAAATAGGCATAATCGAGCGATGTCGCTTGTGAACGGATATATTGGAAAATAGGGAGAAGTTCGCGACAAGTAAAATCTTCCCCTAAAATGAGGCAAATTTGGTAAGAATAGTAAATAATATCTACACTTTTATTTCCATCATATCTTTAGCAAGGATTATTTTACCATGATAGTTCTCTCTTATATGTCTTTTAACATAAGAAAGATAGTCTTTATCTACATGAGTAACGACTAGCTTGAGAATTTTTTCTTCTTTTGCTATTAAACCTAGATCCTCTCCAGTCATATGGCTCTTGACATTTGCTTTTTTTGGTAATGTGGCTTCAATAATTGCTAAATCTGCGTTTCTACAAGCGTCTCTTATTCCTTGACAAGATGGAGTATCGCCAGAATAACAAATTACTTTTTTATTGTACGATATTCTATATGAGAGTGCTTTAAATTTGTCCTTCCCTTGCGCGTGATCTACTTCTATTCCTTCAATCCTTAATCCGTTTACATCTATAGTTTCTCTCGATTTAATTTCTATTACCTCTATTCTTCCCTT
This sequence comes from Candidatus Woesearchaeota archaeon, assembly GCA_964554415.1. Lineage (GTDB taxonomy): Archaea > Nanobdellota > Nanobdellia > Pacearchaeales > GW2011-AR1 > JAGVXD01. The sequence continues at coordinate 785 of CAZKON010000032.1, forward strand.
TGGTCTTCTTTTTAATGTAGCATAGATTTGAAATGCTTTCAGCAATCTTTTAACTGCTTTCTTTATTCCTCTGGGACCAAAGATCTTAACCTTGTGCTCTACCTTCAATAAACTTGGCTCGTCTATTACCCATCCTAAAAAAGAACCAATCTCGGAAAAATGGTCAGAGTGCATATGTGAGATAAAGATATTTTGTATTTCTTTTAAATCAACTCTCTTTTTTATTAAGCCATCAATTGCCCCCCTACCAAAATCAAACATGATATTCTTTTTATTTATTTCAAGCAAATAACTAGAGCAATGTCTTGGGGTGTCTGGTAGGAAATTACCCGATCCTAGAACAGTAATTTTAAGCATATAATAACTACGAAACCATATTTTTAACTCTTTGCAAAATATTTAGCGGGCAGTTTGAATAAGAACGTGGGATCAAAGTCGCTTATTTCATATATCGTATCTCAATAGTCGCTGAAGAGAACACACATTATTGCTCATCTTTGTGATAAATGTCTAAGAAAATAAGAATATCTCTTGCTTTATCATAAATATAATTCAATCTAAATGGCGAAAGATAGAGTTCTCTTGTTTCTTTTCGATCATAGCGCATCGGCTTACCTATTTCTGGATCGTTGAGGATTTTTATTACTAATTTTTCAACTCTATTCAACACTGATTTGTCTATCTTTTTTAGTCGTCGCAAGAAACTGTCCGTCCGTATAACCTCTTTTACCATTGTTTTACTTGAGACTTCTTATTTCCTTAAGAAAATCCTCGCCTGACATCCTCTTAAATTTGCCTTGCTCAATCTCTTTCCACGCCTCTTCAACTCGTTTGGCAACAATAATGTCTTCTTCTATCTGCTTGTCAAATTTGTCTGCTTTTTTGAGAATAATTTGATCTTTATTTCTAATGACTACTAGTTTGTCGCCTTCGCTGAAGTCTTTCCTGAGTTCCTGAGGGATGACTACTTGACCTTTAGAACTCATCCGAGTTATGTCTATCTGCGTCATGGTAAGATTACTCTTACTGTCTATTTAAATGTTTTGTTTTTGTTGAGATCGCCACCAGAATAAATTTCGACATAGTTTTTGGTGCGCAATATCTCGCTACCCTAACGTTTGGCAGCGTTGACAATCCGAAAGTGAAATTGATACATCTTTAAGGCGCTGCAAGCTTTTTCTTTTTTGTCTTTTTAACTTCTTTCTTCTCCTGCACTTTTCCTGTTGCCTGCAGCATTGTTTCGAGCGCAGCGTCGAAATCGGCTTTCGTGACAGTTATTTTCTCGGGCAATGTCTTGGTACGTTACATCCGCTTGATTGTCCGAATACCTGCCTCCCGACAGACAGCTTCTATCTCGGCCCCGTTGAACCAGTTAGTTTTCTCAATGTATTCTGCAATATTTAGAGATGAATCAAGAGGCATATTTTGTGTATGCACTGCAAAAATCTTCTCGCGTGTTTTTTTATCGGGAATTGATAGTTCGACAATCGCGTCAAAACGCCCTGGACGCAACAACGCAGGATCAATCAAATCCTTCCTGTTTGTGGCTGCGATGACAACCACTCGTTCCAATTCTTCAACACCATCCATCTCAGTCAGAAGCTGATTAACCATTTTTTCTGTACTGTCATTCAAAGAAGAGCCCCTTACTTTCGCGATACTGTCGAATTCATCGAAGAAAATAATTGTTGGGGCTACCTGCCGTGCTTTTTTGAAAATCTCCCGCAGATGCTTCTCTGACTCTCCTACCCATTTACTCACCAATTCAGGACCCTTGACTGAAATGAAATTTGCTTTTGCTTCATTTGCTACTGCTTTCGCGATGAGCGTCTTACCTGTTCCCGGAGGTCCAGTCAGCAAGACACCTTTGGGCGCGCCTACACCTAATTTTTGGAAAACCTCGGGGTGTTTCATCGGCAATTCAACCATCTCGCGAATCAACTCAATCTCGTTCTTCAAACCGCCGATATCTTCATACGTAACATTTGTTGCCCTTGCGTCTCCTGATTGTACATTATCAGAAATGATTATTTTTGTCGCAGGAGTAACAATGCAAAATCCTTTTGGACTGGTTTTCGTCACCGTATACCGCAGGCGCGTGCCGAACACATCAATAATAATTGCCTGTTTGAGTGCAAGCGGACGATCGAGCAACTTGGTGTGAAAGTACTCAGTAGGGTCATTGCTGAACCGCACTTCCTGTGTTGGCGCAAGTGTTATTGACGCTGCTGGCTGCACTGCGAGCGGCATAACGGTAATGCGCTCACCAAGTGAAGAACTGATATTTGTCCTCGTCGTTCCATCAATGCGAATGATATCTTTTGACTCATCTCTGGGCGGTGCGCGCAAGACGCGGATAACCGTCGCCTGCTTTCCTTTTATCTCGACAGTATCTCCTGAAACAAGTCTTAATTTCTTCAAGATTCGCGAAGGCATACGTGCTATTCCTTTGTCAATGTCCTCCTGCAATGCCTCTGCAATTTCTACAACGAAAGATTTCTCTTTTTCCTTAGTCATTCTTCTCAAAACATACCTCCAAGATGCCGTTTCTGAATGTTTGTTTGAACGACTTTGCGGAGACTCCTGAAGGGAGAGTTTTACGCACGACGACGCCCTGCTGCAGCCGTGACGCGAGATACTCCTGAATTCCCGAGACATGCTGTTTTTGAGCGCGAATTTCAATCCTTCGGTTTTTGACCGTAACCAGAACATCTTTTTCAGTGAAACCTGGAAGCTCGAACACCAGAAAAATATACTCATCGCTTTCTATTGCATCAATCGTACGGTCTTCTTCCTCTCCTTCAGTAAATGAAGTGTGCTTCCGCCGCGCAGGGTTCTGACTCCGAGAATTTCCGAAGAATTCCCTAAAAATACCCTCGAAGGGGTCGTCGTCATACCAGTCCATAGTGATTTAATATTAATAAAAGATATTTGAGATTTATAAATTTTTACCTCTTTCTTTATTTTTTTCTTAGATGCTTGTAGGTTACATCCCATAAATACCCTTTTTCTAGGCGCGCAGAAGGTGGTATGACGCAAGATGGAAAACTGGAACGCATAGGAATACCTGGGAGCATCAAAGGAAAAAATCATATAATGAGTTATTGAATGTTGTTAGCGCGCAATTGGACACGCAATCTTTGCGGCTGCGTGTATCATACTATACTAACAGACCTAAATAATTGAACAGAATTGTCTGTTAGTATATTCGCGGGACTCAAAGGCAATGCTCAAATATTTGAGTCCTGCGCTATAGCCAGTCAGAAGCATATCTTTTTATACATGGACTCTTTCCTTGTCTTATGACTGCAAAAAACAAGTTTTACATAACAACCGCGATTGACTACGTTAATGCTCGCCCGCATTGTGGGCATGCATTTGAGAAAACGCTAGCAGATGCTATAGCGCGTTGGAACCGGCTGCACAAAAAAGAAGTATTCTTTCTTACAGGTGTTGATGAAAATGCTCAGAAGAATGTTCAGGCGGCAGAAAATGAAGGGATTCCTGTCAAAGAATTTATCGATAAAAATACCTCATTTTTTATAGAACTCTGTAAAAAGCTTAATATTTCTCACACAGGGTTCGTGCGAACAACTGCTGAAGACCATGCGCGAGTTGTTCAGAAAATTCTACAGAAAATTCTCAAAAAGGGGGATATTTACAAAGGATTATATGAGGGACTCTACTGTGTGGGCTGTGAAACATATTACACAGAAAAAGATCTAGTAAATGGAAAATGTCCTGAGCATGACTATGAACCAGAGTTAAGAAAGGAAGAAGCATATTTCTTTAAGCTTAGCAAGTACAAAGATTACCTGTTAAAATTTATTCCGCAATACACTATTCCAGAATCGCGGGCAAACGAAGTCTTAACGCGCATCAAAGAAGACGGTCTTTCTGACATCTGCATTAGCAGAAAAGGGGCAAAATGGGGGATCGATTTTCCTAATGATAAAGATTATAAAGTATGGGTCTGGATTGACGCACTGATTAATTATATCTCAGGTCTCGATAATAAAGAAGATAAATACTGGCCAGCAGATTTGCACGTCATAGGAAAGGGCATTAACTGGTTCCATTCAGTAATTTGGCCGGCGATTCTTATTGCTGCAGACTATAAGCTCCCAGAACAACTGTTTGTACACGGGTATCTTAACGTCAGAGGCAAAAAAGCGTCGAAATCTCTCGGCAACGTCGTTGATCCGCTAGAACTGCTTGAGAAATATCCTTCAGATACTGTTCGCTACTCTCTTTTCCGTTGCTCGGTCTTTGAAGACACTGATTATTCAGAAAAATCCCTCGTTGAGCGCCACAACAACGAGCTAGCAAATAAGCTGGGCAATCTCGTCTCCCGCGTATCTGCCCTTGCAGAACAGTACGGTCTTGAGAAAGCGAAACCTATTGAAACAGAATCTTTACTAAAAAAAATCTCTGCCTATTTTGAACGCTATGAACTAGAGCGTGCTCTCGCAGAAATCTTTTCTTTTATAGACTCAATTAACACATTTATTCAAGACAAGAAACCCTGGGAAACACACAATAAACAGGTCTTGTACCAAGCATCCTCTGCTATCAAAGATGCATCTATTCTTTTATCTCCTTTCCTGCCTGAAACAGCAGAGAAAATTGCAAAGACTTTCAGTTTTGAGATTTCTCTTAAAGCGTTTAAGACGCCCTTGTCTATCGCAAATATTAAAAAGTCACCCATATTGTTCAAAAAGATAGACATGACATTCCTTCCTTTTAAACATCAAGAAAGCGCAAAATCTTCTGCTCCTGTAGTCGCAGTTAAATCTCCTGTTCAGTCTTTTTCCAAAGCGCCAGTTTCCGAAGGCATTGCTGACATTATAGACTTTGCACATTGGGAAAAGATAGACTTAAGAGTTGCAAAGATTGAAAAGGCAGAAGATATTGAAGGAGCGGATAAGTTGTATAAACTCACGGTCTCGCTCGGGTCTGAAAAACGGACTCTCTGCGCGGGGCTTAAGAAGTTTTATACTAAACAAGAACTTGAGGGAAAGCTGTGCATTGTTTTTGCTAATCTTGCTCCGCGAGTGATGAAAGGGATTACTTCTCAAGGAATGATTCTTGCGGTGGTGAGTGAGGATGAGAGTCAAGTTGTTCTTCTTGCGCCTGAAAAAGATATTAAAGAAGGAAGCAAAGTGCGCTGACACTGATTAAGACACTTGTCTTAAAGTCTTCGCAAGAAATCCGAACCTTTTAAGGGGCGGATGAATTGCCCACATCTTTATCCAAAAATCCTTTCAAAAAGCGTTGCTTCTTCTTTATAATTAGTGTTTCCAATAATGCGCGCGGCAATAGTGCGGTATGCTCGTGCAGCCTTGCTCTTTGGATGCGTGTGAACAAGGGCATCCTTCATAACCAACGCGCTCTGAACAGCCCCATCTTCAGGTACAACACCGAGAATCGGCAATTCAAGCATATCGCGAACATTCGCAATAGGCATCTCAGTCTTCACACTTCTAACACGCGTAACAATCACACCTCTAACTTCTTTCCCCAGTTCTTCAATGACTTTGCTGGTCTTTAAAGCATCAGTAACAGCAGGAATCTCTGGGTTTGTGACAATCACTAATTCATCAGCAGCTTCCATAGCAGCTAACGCTTCTTCACCCAAGCCAGCAGCAGAGTCGTAAATAATAAAGTCAGCCATTTTCCTGAGTTTCTTTCCTACTTCTTTGAGCTTTCTATGATTAAGACGCTTCAGCTCCTTAACTGAAAGTGAGCTAGGGATAATCTTAGTTCCTGATTCATGCTCATAAATTGCATCAGCAATCTTTGCTTTCCCTAAAAGCACATGATTTAGGCTGACTGGAACAATAGGCGCACCAAGGTGCAGACCAATATTAGGAGTTGTTAAATTTGCATCCAGAATAATCACATCTTTCCCAAAAGCGTTGAGTGCAGCACCAAGGTTAATTGCAGTCGTGGTCTTTCCGACGCCGCCTTTGCCTGAGGTGATGGTAATCAGTTTTGCCATAATACAAATACTACCTTAGTGAATATCACATATTTTCACTACAAGGACTTTACAAGTTATTTAAGACTACTTATAAACCTTTCTAAAACCGTCGAGTATTCCTTCAATTTTTCAAGATTAATATTAATAATCTCTTCATGATAAGTAACTTTTAGATTAACTCCTTTGCGAAATTCATTTTCCCGCACTTTTTCCAAAGATTCTATATCTCTAAAGAGTTCGTACAATTGCAGAGTTTCCATTATAATTTTATCATTTACATAAATTTGCTTGAGCTGTACCAGTTTGGCACGAGGCGCATCAGGTACAGGCTTCCATTTCTTCTGTCGGCGCGCCTTTTCTACCAGAACATTCATAGCAAGTTCAATCATAATTTTCCATCTTAGAAGAAGATTTATAATAACATCGCACGTTTTAGTATACTTGAGACTTACGTAGAGGAGATGATCTGCACTAATCTTTTCTTTAATAATCTGTTCCATACTTTCCTGAATAGAGTAAAGATAAAAAAGGGTTTTCCCTATTTATATGTTTCTCATACTCGGTTATCATAAACTAAGAGAATGAGGTATGCGGTTCGCCAAATTCACGTAGTTTTCCCTGTAATTGTAGTTGCAAACGTCTTACTGCCTGTGAAGTTTGTTGTAAATGTTTGGCAGTAATCTCCACAGAACCTAGCTCATCGTCTAAAATTACAACTTTCTTACGCTGTGATAACTCAACTCCGCTTGCTTTATGTCTCTTCCCTAAGTCCAAAACTTCTGAAAGAAGAGTTGCATCTTCTTCGCTAACTCCGTACTGATGCCTGCATACTTGAAAAAACAACTCCTTGTTATGTGCCCCTTCTCCGCTTAGCCTGATGCGTTTATACAAATACTCGCGCTTTAGAATAGTTGAGATTGTTGTGCGTGCCGCCTTATCCAAATGTTCAAGCACTCTTAAAAGAAGTTTAGGGTCTTGCACTACAGGAAATGTTACTAATAAAATATGCTCTGCCGCGCGCCATGCCTGCTCAGCAGTTAATATTGCATTACCAAAAGTTTTCGCTACATCCATAACTCCATCTCCTCCATATATACGCGCAAGCAAAGAACTATTTAATTATGTCGGGGAGTCTCCAGAAAACTCCACCCCTCAAAAACCTTCGGTTTTTGACGGCGTTCAGAAACTGAAAGTTTCTGACGTTTTAAGGTACGGATGGCGCATCGTTTTTTTGATATTCTTTATTGATAAAGTTTGGCCCTGATGAAATGGATTCTATAGTGTTGATTCATGAATGCGTCTGCTTTGTGTGCGCATCCCCACATTTTTTGGTATTCTTTTTCACAGGAAAGCTTGTTTGCCCTTGAGATGTAGTACATATTTCCTCCAATTGCAAGCGCGACGCCCATTCCGCAAGCGATACTCGCCGGGGCAGTCAGAGGCGTAACGAGAATTGCAAATCCTCCTGCTATTGCCACTCCGCCTCCAGTTAATATAGCAATTCTATAGTTCATCTTTATGCTTTCCCGTGTCTCCTCTCTTACTTTTTCATATACTAATTTTTCTCTATCTAAAGGTGTTTTACTGAAAATATCAAGAATATCAACAAGTTCAACAGGATATTTTCCTTTGTTTGAAGCATCTTCTTTGGAGCGGTTATAAAAAGCGTTAATTTCATCTCCAAAGGTTGACTCTTGCGATATTACTCTGCGAACCAACGGGCTTGTTTCATACTTCTCAAAGTGAGCCTCAAAGTGAGCAAGTGCATGCGGTATTTCCCGTTTTTCTGTTTCTTCTGATGAGTTTTTCATTGTCATTCTCTCCAATTTTCAAATTTATTTTTGTTGAGATAAAAGACTCTCGTTATTTCTTCAGTGCCATACTGCATTGACAAAAAAGGGTATTGCTGTCTTACTTCTTCACGCGAGATTATCCCATCTCGATTTACGTCGAATGCAGTCAGCACTTCTCGTTCAATACCCTTTTGGTGATTCTTTTCTTTCTGAGCAGAGTTGTACCACTGATAACCTAGAGAGCTAAGCATTATTACTCCCCATAGATAAGGGTGAGTAACCACATTAAGAATAAGAGACATTTTTTTGTTCATTTTATTTTTGTCTCCATTGATTCAGGTAAGTTGCATATACTTTATTGTTTGTCATAAAGTAGTGATAACTATCACTATTATAAGACTTTCTTCTTATTATCTTACTAAAATGAAGGATTTATATAGTATTATTGTCTTAATGTAAAATGGATGCGAAAGATAGGAAAATTCTTGTTGAGCTTGCAAAAAACTCAAGAGTGCCTGTTCAACAACTTGCGCGGAAAGTGGGTGTGAGCAGAGAGGTTGCAGCGTATCGGATTAAACATCTTGTCGAGGAGGGCATTATTCGAGACTTTTCTACAGTGATAGATGCATCCGCTTTAGGATATAGCCGCTATAGCTTTTTGCTTCAGTTAAGAGATATTAGTATTGAAGAGGAGAAGAAGTTTTTCTCGTGGATTGTCAAGCACCCGTATTTGACGTATGCAGGAACAACTGTAAGTAGATGGAATCTTGCTTTAGATATTTTTGCCCGCGATCACGAACATTTGAGAGAGATTTTGCAAGAAATTCTTTCCGAGATTAAAGACTATCTGGATTCGTACGTGGTTGTTCCTGTTCATCGGTATGAGTCGTTTCCTGTGAAAATTGTCGGTAGCAGTATGGATATTATAGATGGTCAAACTTCTTCAAAAGCAGAAATTGACGGTCTTGACTGCATGCTGCTCGGATTATTAGCAAATCATGCGCGTGCTGAATACAAGGAACTTGCACCGTCGTTGCGTTTGAGTGCGAATGCAGTGAAGTATAGGATATTACGATTGCAAAAGAAGAAGATTATTAGAGGGTATACGGTTTCTTTGGATGCATCAAAGATGGGATATGAATTTTATAACGTGCAAATTAAATATCTTGGAACGCAGGAACATACTGTCTTGAAGTTGCTGCGTACGGCTTCACCTGCGGCGTATTTCTATCAGCATATCGGCAATGGGAACTGGGATTTTGATATTGGAGTGGTTGTGAAAAACTCATTAGAGTTGAGGGACTTTTTAATGGCTTTGAGAAAAGAGATTGCGGAAGGCATAAGAATACATGATGTGTATGCAATCGGAGAAATGATAAAGACAGATCATATTCCTGCAGGCTTATTTATAACGCAGAACATAAATAATTGAGCGCGACTTTTATGTTCCGCGAATACCTCAAGAATGCTAACTGTTGCATTCTTGAAGACCATCAAGAACTGAAGGTTCTTGATGTATCGATAATTCTGTTAATTGGTATACTATTTGTACAGAATTCTCGTGATGGATAATTCTAAAAACGAAGACTAATCAACAGAATTGATGATATGAGAATTCTTAAGAAATAGCCGCCTATCGGCGGAAGTAAAAT
>CAZKON010000033.1:0-9639 GCA_964554415.1 Candidatus Woesearchaeota archaeon
ATTTCAAACTGGCGCAGCAAGCTGCGGGGTATTACACCCAGTTTGAAATAAAAATCTATTGATGTTCTCTCTGAAAAGTGTAGCCAAAGGTTTAAAAAGCCTCTGAAGTTGGTAGAAAAAATAAATTTTAGAGCTCATGGCAAAAAAAATCGATATTGAAGAGAATGCAGAGCATCTGGACGTTGAAGATGTGCTTGATAGTGAAACAGAGCAGATTGTTGAAGACGAATGGGATGAGGAAGACCTCGATGAAGAAAGATCGGAAGAAACAGAAGATGGCAGTAAAGAATCCTGGTAGTCAAAGCTTCACGTTCCGCAAATAGATAATTCTACGCATTGATGACTTTCTCATAAGCAAAGAAATGCTGGACGGAAAAAAAGAAAACCATTATGCAGGGATAGATTATATCGAATAACTTTAATATTCGTAGTTCTTTAGTTGTTCGATAGATAGGGAATCACATACAAATATTACGATTATTAATGTGATTCCCTATAAATGACTGACAAAAAATCTTTAGAATGATTCAAAAAAAGGTTAAGTATAAAAAGGAAGAATCAGAAGTTTAAGCAAGATGCGGTCATAGTTCATCGGTTAGAACGGCTCGTTGCCAACTACAACCTTTCTTAGAAAAAAAGGTTTTAGGAATCGAAAGAACTAATATAAAAGTTCTTCGAACTCAAAGCAAGAACGAGCAGAGTCGGGTTCAATTCCCGATGACCGCATTTGTTTATCGGGAATCGTCAAGAACATTTGGTTCTTGAAGCATCCTAAAATTCTTAGATATGAAAGAAGAACCTGCTTCCAAAGCTTTGAACTCATTAAGGACTTCAGTTTGTTCTGTCATAATTAGTAGTATTAAACAATGTTTATAAACATTTTTATCCCCCCACCCAGAATCGAACTGGGATAACCCGGGTACTGCCTGAGACTTCTGTGTCTCTGGTTTTATGTCATCTTCACGCCATCGTGAAGAGCCTATCACGCTTCATCTTATTTCCCATGCGGGAAAATCCGCGTTAGTCTGTTGACTACAGCCAGGTGCTCTGAGCCATTGAGCTATGAGGGGACAGGAAGAAAACAAGAAAGCTGTATTTAAACGTTACTCCGTTACGCGAACTGTCTCAGCAAGGAAGAAAGCCCTGTTTGATGGGACTTCATGAAGAGTGCCGTTGTGCTCAAAGACAACAAGAGCAGGAGGCAACTCAAGACGCCCTACGACTGCCATAGTTGAGTATATAATATAAGAAATCACTCTCTGCTCACCTGTGCGAAGATGGCTAATTTCCCAGAACATGCGCCGTGTTGTTGCATCAAGTTTGCTTGGTTTCGAACCGAATTTTTCATACAATCTCATCATACCAGGAAGGCTGTCGATAATCTGTACATTCTTCACATCAGTGCGCGCTCTGACTGAGATTTGTACCTTTACCGCAAACTGAGCGCTTTTAGTGCGTACATGAGTGAGCTGTTTACGTGCAATTACCTGTGTACGAGAATATCTATGCGCAAGGAAGCCGCAGGCAATGACTAAAAGAATCAGTATAAAAGGAAACGTATAATTAGTTGTTGTAGTCAATGTCCAGGATTCGCTTGGTTGTAGCTCTTTCTGCCAGAGATAATTAACATATAACTTATGACGCTCAGCATTCACTGGCTCGCGGGAATATGCTGTAAAGAGCCTCGTTAATATATCACGAGTTCCATCAACGCTATCAGTTATTGGTACATTGCCTTCATTAGTCCGCGTCACTATCTTCTGACGTACAAGAAACCCGGAGGTTTGTGTGACAATAGTAATATCTTTCTCTTCAAGATAATCTATAATTCCTTCAATAATAGCTTCAGCATTCTGAAGACCGACTTCTCCCTTTACTACATATTTTCCTGCAGTGAGTGAGTTTGTCTTTGCGCGCTCAACAGGAACAGTCAATACAATACTTTCTTGCGGTTTCAAAGTAAGTGTATGCTCTGAAGTAAAAAACTCAGATGTGAGCTTCAAACGCACATCTTTTAGATTTGTGTTCTGACGATTCTTTATGACAAAACGCACGTTTTTTGCACTAGGTTTAAAGCTGACTGGCTCAATTGCGAGTGTATCTTTCAGATTTACAATATTCACATTCATTGTATCTCGAACAATGCCGGAGCGCTCGCCTTTAATTTGATATTCAAAAACATAAGAACCAGTGGCACGGCGGGTAGCAGCAGGTATAAATGCCTGCACCTGAAAAGCCGATGTGCCGCTTGGCACTTCAAAAGTGCCTCTTGGCGTCATCCCAATACCTGTTAAAGTATATATTTCGACATCTTCAGCAGCGCCAGTGTTAGATACAACAATCTCAAAAGAAGCAGGATTGTCAAGTTCAGAAATTATCACTGAACCCTGATCGCGCTTTTCCATAACTGATAACTCTGCGCTGACAAACATAAGTGAAAGCAATAATGTACAAATGATAAATGAAATCAGCATACTCTTCTTCATATCTTCTTGTATGCGTTCTGTTATATAAAGATTTGCATGATTGAGCAGAATGTTCTAAATTTCTCGACGGTTAACTTATAGGAAATCACTTTAATAACCGTAATTCTCTGAGTGATTTCCTATCTAGCGAATAACAAAACAACTACGAAAATTAAAGTTATTCGCTATAATCCGCACAGATTCCGGGTAAAGGTTAGCGTCTGCCTTGCAGTTCTAGAAAAGACTTGACGCCTTCTTTGACATCTTTCACATCGCCCATGACCTTGTCTTCCTGTGTTTCAACACGTGCTGGAATAATATACTTATTGTAAGCATCTCTTAAAAAGCGATAGAAAGGAGAAGTATCCCACTTGCTGTCAGGATCTTTGATTAATGTTCCTTTGAATTCAATTCTCAGACGTCCTTTGTTCATTTTTTTCTTCTTGCCGTCAATCTCAACTTCAACATCAGATATACCTCCTGCTTCAATTCTTACAGAAATGTCTGCCTTGAAATAATCCGACAAACCCTTTGAGCATTTCCATTCAACTGTAATATCTCTTGTTGTTCCAGAAACTTTTTCATTATATTTTTCTTCAACCACTCCATATGATTCTTCTTTAAACCAGCGGTATATATACTCATAAACCTCGCTGAATCCATAAATACCAGTATGCTCCAGAACCTCTTTTACAAGAATAAATTTTTCAGCCATCTTTTTCTGATGCTATAGAGTGTGCAGTATATATAAATATTACCTCTCAGACTCCTGTAGATATACTGTCGCCTGATTGTTATCATATATCAATTCAGATTCTCTGGAACTGACAACAACAGAGAAAGTAAGGCTCTTAACATTACGGGGAATATGAACATTGCGGACACTAAGCATCTTGCGCTGCCCAAGCCCAATTTCTTCAAGAGGGAATGTTTTTACCAGTTCACTGTCTGCATTTAAGGATAGAGTTACATTGCGGGCATCAATAAGACCGTGGTTTGCGACAGATATCTCAAAATCAAGATAACGACCAACTGCTTTTGCGTCCACACGAGCAATTACAAGATCAGGAGCTGTCTTTGTTTCATAAAGGGCATTAATTTGGTTAATAATAAATGGGTCAATGTCCTGTTCACAATCGGTTATGGGGAACATAACACTTTTCTTATCACTCGTATGGTCAAAACCGAGTGCGTGCAAAATCTCATGCAGAGCAATAATAGGACGCTCGCATTTTTCTGGACGGTAAAGCGAGACTTTTCCACTAAGGATTACTGCGTAGCTGGTGGTATTGATTATTTGCACAGGCCCGCCTTCTCCGGCTATAAAATGAGCAGAACTCTCAGGTTCAGAAGGAAGATTTGTGCAAAAGAATACAATCTCTCCTTTCCTTTCTGCTGGGAAGAACCTGAGAACTGTTTGCTCTTCTAATATCTTAAAAGCATCTCGTATATTCTCACGTTTTTTTGCGCTGCATTCAGGCGCGATTTCATAAGTTATGTTGTTATATACATAACGCATGTTTGAGTAGAATTGATAACTTTGCGCAGGCAGATGTGAAGTCGCATTAGCAACATATGTATTGTACTCAAAATTCGTTGGGAAATTGAGCCAAAAAACATAGATTCCTCCAATAAGCAACAGAATCATAATAAATAGTGAAAGTACAGCAAGTATGCGCATCAGATAATTAATCGTGGGAAGTTTATAAATATGAGGTGTTTTTAATCATCTGATGGGAAAGGTTAAAAATACAAGTCTCGTCTTAGATAAGAGCAATTATGGCAAGGCTTCCGAAATTTGGATTTTTAGAGCATATGGCAGACATTAAATTTGTGGCTCGCGGAGCTACGCCAGCAGAAGTATTATCAAGTTCCGCAAGTGCAGTATCAGAGTATATCTCTTCAGGTGTAAAAGTAAAGGAAGAATTAGTAACTGAAATCGTTGTAACTGGAAAGGATTACGAATCCCTGTTATATGCTTTTCTCGATGAACTTTTTTATTTGCTGGATGCAGAAGGATTTTTAGTAAGGAGAGCAGAAGTGCATATTAATAATATGACTGCAAATGCCGTGCTGTATGGTGATTCAGCAAAGAAATATGAGATTCAGCACGTTAAAGCAGCTACTTATGCTGAAATGTATTTCAAGACGACAATGAAGGGCTGGGAAGCGCAGGTTGTACTGGATGTTTAATCCCGGTCTGAAGGCAACTCTTGTATGCATACTTTATAGAGGGCTTTGAAACATCAAGAACCTCTGGTTCTTGGATGCGTTCAAGAATTACGTTTGCTTACCCACAAACTACAGTAAGGGGATTGTGCAAACGTAATTCTTGATGTTTCAAAATCCTTTATAAAATACTGTCACAACCACAATAATTAAAAACTTTCTTCTTCCTCAAAAGAATGATGGAACAGCGTAATCTTACAGAACTTTTTACGCAAAATTTAGGCAAGAGCATTATTCAAGCCTCTGCTTACGCAGCTTTGGATTTGTTTCAGATGGTTAGCACAGGCAAGATTGCTGAAGAAGAAGGGAAAAGAAGGCTTGAGCATTATCAGAAAATTCTTCCAAAGCTTAGGGAGCTTGGCAGCGTGCTCAATTGTGATGTTGCGGACACGCTCGAATGCAGGCTCATCTGTAAAGAAGGTCCTGACGTTCATGCATCCCAAACCCTTATCAAAAAAGTTTCTCAAATATCTCCCTCGAATCCACTGCCACTTACACCAGAAGCTCCTGCAATCCTTGAAGAACCAACATATCGAAGTCTGGCTGATTTTCTCAATGACTATACTCTTTCAGGAAGCAAGATAACTGCTGCTGTTTATTTGCGCGCGGAGGCCCAAAACAATGATGTACTCAATAACCATGCAATACCAAAAGCAAGAGGAAAACAATATCAGGATATCCCTGAAGTGAAAGCAGCTATCGCGGCTCTTCTCGCAAAAGGTGGATATCTTCAAGGCAGTACGCCTCAAATGAAAAACAACGGAAATCCTCCTTTGCCTCATAAAAAGCAGCCCGTGCCTCCGACGCCTCGCCCTTCAGGAGACAGCCACACACGCATTCCCTATGACATTATAAAAGTTGCAGGAAGAACAGGAATCCCTGCTGATTTTATTGTCGAACATGAAGATGTGCTTGATGTTCAGACAACTGAACAGGGAGGAGGGAAAACATACGACCCATTGCGTCTCCCCTATCTCACAAGGCTCCGGGAAGGTAATATGGGCAAAGTCCACCAAAAGGAGCAGCAAACACTATGACACAGGTAATGCAGAACACTGTTCACGAACCTTATCTGCTTGAGGATCTTGCAGATCCTGACAAGCACGAATTTCAGAAATACTAGCAGGATACAGATACTCTCAAGAAAAACGAAAACCTCGCAGACACACCGTATTTTTTCAGGCTTATGAATCATCGGATTCTTTCCCCTGATGAGGAGAGAAAGCTTTTTCAGGAATTCAAAAGCGCACAAAAAAGCTGGGCAGAAAAAATGATGCATGTAGGACTTGCAGCGATTCGCGTTGCTCAGACAGGATTTGAAGGAGGCAACTCCCTGACGCCGCAAATCATGCTAAGGCGCAGTTTCAATCAGGAGCCCAAGATTATCCTGCAAAACCTCTCGACAGCTGTACCAGAAGTATATGAATTAGTATATGCAAACCGTGCTTTGCTTGCATCAGCTGACACCTATGCTCGCTGCATTAACCATATTGAAAAGAATAGTGAGGAGCACGCACAAATCCTTCTGCCCTGGAATGCAAGCATTCAAACGCTTGAGAATCGTCTTCAGGGAGAAGAGCATTACACAGGATTAACAACCTATGCTTCTTCCCTCGAAGAATGGAAAGAAGCACATGAAAAACATAAGCTTCCAAGAGAAGCGTTTATGAAACTCTATCGTTCAGTCGCCACAGAGCTTGGTCTGCCTCCTGAAGAATTTCTGGAACTGCTGAAAGATATTCTGCGGTACAGGGTTCTCTGCCATGAAAAAAGAGAACAAATCATCGCCCACAACCAGCGTCTTGTATTGCACTATGCAAAAAAACACCTGTGGAAGCTGGAACAAACGTATCTTTCTGTTGATGATATTTTCAGTATTGGTAATAACGGCTTGGCAAAAGGAGTTGAACGTTTCAATCTTGAAAAAGGATGCAAATTTTCCACATACGGAAGCTGGTGGATTCAGCAGGCAATAAGAAGAGAAATTGAGAATACCAGTGCCGCAGTTCGTATTCCAGTTCATGTACAGGAACATTACATGCAGGTGAATCGAGCAATTCAGGAGCTGCAGCAGGAACATGATGATGAAACATATTTTCCGACAATAGATGAAATTATAAGCGTAACAGGGCTTGGGGAAAAGCAAATTAAGCGTGCACTGAATGCAGGAAAAAGAAACATTTCTCTTGACGCCCCCATTGTGATTTACGGAGGAAAACAGGCGTATCAGGACTCAACCAATGTAGACAATAACTACGCTCTGTTTGCAGACGAGCGCCAGGAAAATCCTGCAGATTCTCTAAACACTCTTCTCGTCAGAAACAATATTGATAGAGTGCTCGCAACATTGACTGAAAGGGAAAGAAAAGTTATCGAACTCAGATTTGGCTTTAAAGACGGCGCTACAAAAACACTTGAAGAAATCGGTCAAAAATATGGTTTCACGCGCGAACGCATTCGCCAGATTGAAGCAAAGGCATTAAGAAAACTGCGCCATCCCTCCAAACTGAAGCTCTTACACGCAAATGCAGAAGATATGCACAGATGAAAGAGAAGGCTCTCCAGAAAGAGGAGAATGAAAAACTCGTAATTAACTTTTTTATGATTACAGAGAATTGCCTTAATTATGTTACTTGTTTGGCAATTCTCCGTAATAAAACTTAGATATTTTAAGATGGAATATCTATTCAATTTATTCTGGATTTACACCTTAACTTAACGAAATTATACGCCCACGCCGGGAATCGAACCCGGACTCCATCCGCGACAGGGATGTGTACTAGCCGCTATACGACGTAGGCTTATATTAACCTTGGAGACTTAATTTTTAAATGTTGTGAATTTATAGAAAATTTCTTCTTTACTACATCTTTTGCGAACCTCAATTTTATTTATTGAACATTTGCTGAATTATTAGCCTAACTATCTGTCAGTTATCAGAGGTTCACTCCAAACCTTCAGCCCCTGCTGTTACGCCATAGTCAAGAGAGCGCATGCTTTATCCCCACAGCAAGCTTTTGCCTGCTGGCAAATCCGCCTGCTGACGGAGTGGGGCATCCAAGAAAACCAAGAACCGAAGCGGACTCATATTCGAGATAATTATCTCTTAAATCAGACTCTTGCTCGCTTAAACATCGACGCGTTTCTTCTGTCAAGAGAGCGCATGCTTTATCCCCACAGCAAGCTATGGGGTATTAGGAAAGAATAAAACCTGAGAAAATTCAGGATGCAGAAAAGAAACTTGTTGAAATATTTACCAGATAAAAAATCTTCCTGCCCACAACTCCCTCAAATAGCCTGAAAATTCTACTCTAAGAAAGAATATCAATTCCTTCCTTAAAACAGCGTCTTCTGCTTACTGCCTTTCTGAATGTCTTCGAAAGAAGAGCTGAAAAGAGAGGACTTGATTGACAATGAGAAATGTTTTCAGAAATTTTCATTTCTGACTGAGAAAGAATTTCCAGAAAGGAATAATATGCAAACCATCATTTTCATAAGAATCTTTCCCATCGTATATGATAATTCCCTCTTCTGATTTGTATTTGCTTTTGAAGTAACGCATATTTTCACAGTCTCTTTTTTCAATGTGCACTTTGTTTTTCACTTCAATCGGAAAGAGATTATTATTTTTCATAGTCAGGAAATCAATTTCCTTTCCCAATTTTCTCCAATAGTATCTTGCGCCAATGATGCTCCCGACAGCGTTCTCCTTGATTTTATCTTCTTTGTCAGAGAAACAATATGCGAGTGTCCACCAATAAGGATATGCGCGCTGCAACTTGCGGGATACTGCAAAAGAACTTGGTCTGAAATTCTTTATTTTTCTTATTAAATACGAAGATTCTAGATATAAAAAGTGCCGAATTAACGTTTTCTTGCTGACCTTAAGGTTTTTGGAGAGAGAATCGTAATCAACATATATTCCAGGTTCTTTGTAAATAAGTTCAATAAGTGTAGTAAGGAGATCTTTGTTGACATTCTTGAATTTGTCTGGCAGGTCGGATTTTACTATTTTGTCAATAATTGTTGTTCTTAAGTAGTCTTTCACAAGAAGATCGTCTTTCATCGCGAGCGTTTCAGGAAAATTTCGCAGTAAATACCTCTGAAATTCCTTATCTAACTCTTTTCTGTATAATGATTTTTTCTTTTTATAATCCTGCTTACTCTCCAAATCAAGATACTCGGAAAATGCAAGTGGCTCTATATTTACGATAAAGTACCTCCCCGCAAGTATTTTGATTGCCTCATCCTCAAGATGAATACTGCTTGAAGATGAAAGATAGAATTTCAGATGAGGGAACGCATCGTAGAATATCTTAAGTTGGTTTGCCCAATCATCAAGCTTGGTTATCTCATCGAGAAAGAAGAGAACTTTTTCTTTTTTGTAATCGACTTTTGTAAGTTCGGAGTATGTCTCGAAAATTTCGGTAAGCTTTTCAACGTGTTTGTCAAAACTAAAATAGCAAATGTGAAAAGAGTCGTGACTTTTTAGTAAGCTTTCGAGCAGTTGATATAAAAGAGTTGACTTTCCTACGCGCCGCAAACCTGTGAGAATAACTATTTGCCTCTGTTGAGAGAGCTCCTGCAATCGTTCATACAATTTTTTTCTTTTGTACGGCTTCGCTAAATCTTGCGAGACAGAACCGCTTTTCCACCACGGATTCAGCAGTTGCAGTACTTCCTGAGTTTCTGTATGGAACATAAGTTTCTTTATGGGGACGTATATTTAAATCTTTCGTTTCCTCTTGGAAACTTATGTCTGAGGTGATTGGAGGCAGATTTTGGGTAACAAGGAATGGGGAAAAGGTTTCTGGGGGGGTTATTTCTTCGCGAGTTTCCAGAGAAGGTTGAAATAATCTCGAAAAGAATTTGCAATTTTATTTCAAACTTGGTGTAATACCCCGCAGCTTGCTGCGCCAGTTTGAAATTAGAGATTTCCGTCTAG
>CAZKON010000034.1:0-9293 GCA_964554415.1 Candidatus Woesearchaeota archaeon
TATGAAATTAATAGTTGGAACTTTATAATTGCTTGCTTTGTTTCGGAGATACTGATAGCTCAGAAACATTTAAATAGTAAATATCTATGATATTAGTAATTAAACTACTAAAATATAAGAAAAATGCAACTAAGCAAATTAGAGTACAGAGTTTACAATGAACTCAAAAAGAATAAGTTTGTAGTGTTTAAAATAATAGACATGCGCCGTGTTTTCAGCATGAGCACTACGCAGGCATATAATGCGATAAAAGCACTCAAGAACAAAAATGTAATTATCGTTGTTAAAAATGGAGTGTACACTTTTAATGATGCTCACGATTTTGCAGTTGGGACATCTCTTCATTATCCTTCTTATATCTCATTCTGGTCTGCATTAAATTATTATGGATGGAGCGACCAGACACCTCATCGAATCTTTCTTGCTACATCAAAATATGCAAAAAGGATAGGCTCTTTTGTCTACGTCACGCTTTCTGGGAAGAGATTTTTCGGATATATAACTTTAGGGGATATTGTGATTGCAGAAAAAGAAAAATCTTTCATTGATTCGCTGCTTTTCCCTAAGTATGCTGGGGGAATTCGCGAAATACAAGAATGTTTTAAGAAGGCGTATAAGGAGCTTGATATAAATAAGTTAATTGTTTATGCGCGTAGAGCGCAGAGCAAGGCAGTCATCAGGCGTCTCGGTTTTTTGTTAGAGCAGGAAAAAGATATTAGCGCAAAGAAATTGCTCAAGTACATCGGAAGCGGTTATGAGCGTCTTGACCCTTCTTTGCCTCAGAAAAATAAGTTTATCGAGAATTCTGGTAATCGGGATAGTGATTTGTCCAGAATCGTCAAGAATCGAAGATTCTTGAGCGCCTCGAGAACCAGAGGTTCTCTCAGTCTTGTGATAGATAATTCTAAAAAAACTACTCCGAGCAAGAGAATTATCTATAATAAGCGATGGTTGTTAGATATTAACAATTAAAATGATAACTCGTGAAGAATTATCTGAATTGAAAGAGAAGAAGAAAACAAGTCTATACTATGTAGAAAAAGAATATCTCCAGTATATCTTTCTGAATGCACTCTTTAAACATAATGAAGATTTCGCGTTCAAGGGAGGAACATGCCTACGGATTTGTTATGGCCTAGAACGTGCTTCGGAGGACATTGATTTTAGCACACCATTGAAGCCAGAAGAAATAAAGCAAATTGTAAAAAGATGCCTTCACGATTTTGATTTGCTGAATATTCGTTATAAAGTATATGCCGAAAAAAAGTTTCTTGGTAACGTACGGTTTGAGATACGTTTTGAAGGTCCCCTCTTTACGGGACAGCTCTCCTCAACAAATACCTTGAAAATTGATTTTAATCGCCAGAAAGCAAAATATGTCATTGTAAGAGTTGTCGCAAAACTCTTTTCAGACGTCCCTCTTTTTACGCTTAAGGCAGTGGATGAGAAAGAAATATTTGCAGAAAAAATCCGCACACTGGCAAATAGAAGGCAGCCGCGAGATCTTTATGATATTTGGATGCTCTCAAATAAGGGAGTAGAATTTGATAATGTGCTTATTACAAAAAAACTGAATGAAGAGAAAAGTGTTCTAACAGAAGAAATTTTTCCTTCTAAAGAGGAATACGAAAGAGATTTGAAAAACCTTGTTGTGGTAGTCCCCCCCTATGAACAAGTGCTAAAAGAAGTTAATGAGATTCTACGGTCGCTCATGACGAGATAGCTCTATTGCTCGTAGCCCTGATAAATATCTCTTCAACCAGACGCTGGTTTAACGTATTATGATAATTGTTGGATTGACGTAATTTAAGGGTTTTATACTTTATATACAAAAGATTAATATCACCTATGCGCAAACCAAAATTCATAAAAACCTTTATTAATTTTGTCAAACCTGCAAAAACCAAAGCGTTCAAACTGGATTACATTTCCTTCTTTAAGCGAAGCAATTGTTTCATCTGCAATCCCAGTGACCCAGACTCCGTCTGGCATCAGAACACGCGCGCTCGTACCGAAAGATGTCCAAGTAAGTTTTGGAATCTGTTTGTTCTCAACTGATGTGAACTCTGCATTTGTTCCTTTTTCTGAAAGCTGAATATTATATAAATGCAATAAACGGACTTCTTTGCCTTTGAATTCTTGTGCGTCTTTCTTTGAAATGAAAACAACTCCTGGTGTGACACGAACAGTATGTATTATATCAGGCTTGTCTGGATGCAGAGGGACTTCTACTTCAATAATTTCAGGTGATTTCTTTACGCTTATTTTTACAGGGTTATCAATGAATACATAACGTTCTGTATCTGCATCAATTTGCTGGCGATTCAATGCATAGAGAGTATCAATGGGGATTGTTATATCCTGCTTGTTCAATCCTATGTCATGTACGAACTGTTTTACTGCATCTGGTTTTATGCCTCTGCGTTTCAGGCTTTGCATGCTCCATGTTCGAGGATCGTCCCATCCTATAAATTCTCCGGATTTCACTTCCTGCTGTGCCTTTGATTTTGAGAGTTTCGCGCCTTCGATGCCTTCAATTCTTGCAAGCCCTGCATGTATAGTTACAGGATGCTTCCATCCGAAGATGTTCCAGATAAATTTTTCCATATCTGTCTCAATCATTAAGTCGTTGCCTCTGATAATATGTGTAATTCCCAATTCATGGTCGTCAATTGCCCAGCTCATCTCCAACGTTGGCCAGACACGATATTTTGTGCCGACACGAGAATGTTTCCTATCTGAAATCTTGAAAAGCACCCTGTCACGAAAAGCAGGATTTGGATGCTGCATGCTTGTCTTGATTCGGAGAACTGCCTTGCCTTGTTCAGCAGTGAAGATATTCTTCCATTCTTTTTGATTATCCCTGATTGAACGAGCGCGGCAAGTGCAATCTTTGCCTTGCTCCCTGTTTTTTCGCAATATTACGGCAGGACACTTACAGATATATGCTGCGTCTTTTTTAATAAGCTTCTCTGCATATTCATAATACAACTCTAAACGTTCTGACTTGTAGATAACTGGTTTTTGATAATTTACACCGAGCCACTGGAATCCATCTTCAATCAGCTCATATGCTTCGGGTGCAATCTGTTTTTCCTCGCTTCCGATAGTGTCATCCATAACAAGCAAAAGCTTTGCTTTGTATTTTTCTGCGTAGAGTGCATTAAGAAGATATGTTTTTGCGTTTCCTATGTGCAATGCTCCTGAAGGGTAAGGTGCGAGGCGGAAGAGCATTGAATTGTTTGCTTCAGGAAGCTCTGGCAGAACTCTCTCTTTTTCTATATGCTCCGGGATAATGTCTTTCAACTGTGCAAACATCTTCTCCTGCTCTGCTTTAGAAAGAGCATTCAATTCCCTGACAATACACTGCACTTCAGGCATAATCTTTATTATATCTTTCTTTTCCAAACCATGCTGAAAGAGTTTAGGCAGAATACGAGAGGCATCTGCCTTGCCAAATTCAATCGCGTTTTTGAGCGTATGCGCCTTGATTTCTGAGGATAAGTCTTTCATTAGCTCAACAAGAAGAAGGATTATTTAAGCGTATCGTGTTACGCCTAACTCGCATTAGCCAGGCGTTCATCAAGCAGGGAAAATTTCTCAACAAGACGCTCAAGTTTGTATTCTACATCGTCAAGCTTTAGCCTTAGAGCGTTGAACGCGGCAGAATCAACTGCGCTCTCTGCATTAGCCCGCACAGAGCTGTTGAGCGAGGAGTTCGTGAGAGTATCCAACATGCCAAAAGGATTGTCTGCAACAGGAGTTGGCGACATGGGTTCGGGCGGTGCTGGTTGCGGCAAGGAAGGCGGCACCTGATGAGGCATAGTTAAATCAACAACCTCTGCAAAACGAGATTCAGGCACTTTTAACAGCCCTCTTTTCTGTAGAAGAGTCAAGTCAAGAATATCTACACCTGTCTCTTTTCTTAAAAATCCCATGTTTTCTTTAAGAAAGCGTTTTATTTAAACCTGTTGCCACGGACAAACTAACATTTAAATAAACTCTTCTCCCTATATCTTCGAGGTAAAAAACATGGGGGTAAATATTCATAGTCTTATTGCAGCAATAGCCCCTGACATTTATTGCGACTCTTCTGTAAAGAGTGAAGCAGAAGATATTGCAAAAGATAAAGGATATCTTGAAGCAGCGAAGAAAGCCAAGCCGAAAGACATAGTGTTCATGGATTTAGTGGACATTGCGCAAAAGAATGCCTCTGATGCTGTGGGATTGAAAGCTCCATCTGAAAAACACACACTCATTTATGATTCTTTCGGAGAGGGTCTGGAGCCAATATACTTTTGGATTCTTGACATGATACAACAAAGGCATAAAAATGTAGAGAAGCTTGTGGACAATTTTGTGGCTGCCCCTGGCTCGACACACTTTGCCGAGATGGGGCAGCGTGCGACACGAATGCAGGAAGAAGCAATGAAAATTTTTGGAGCTATCAATCAAGTCGTGAAATCAATCCTTAATATCATTTATGACCTCAAAGAATTTAAGATTCGCCTGAAGGTTTATGACGAGTATAAAGATGACAATACAACAACAAAAAATGCAGCGCTTCTCACACTCAAGCAAATCTGGATAGACACCGTAGATTTAAAGAAAGGAACGACCGCGCTTAAGGGATTAATCCAGAATTTTGATTATGCTACTATTATTGACGCTTTTATGGCGGCAAAAACCATTGATGATGTAACTCTTCCTGCAGATAAAGGTGGTATTGACCTCAACGAACGCGTCCGCCGTATTCTTCAGCAACGAGTCGGAGAGTTCTTCCGCTGGGTTATTGAGTCAGAACAGGAATTGCGCAAACGTTTTGAAATTGAAAAAATCTATCTTAAAAGCCAAGTCAATACAATCAAGATGTATTCCCGATGGGTCAAGCCATATCTTAATGCCGCGCGCGCGCTTGAACAACGCATGAATCCTGATGCTTCTCTCGTGAATGCATTTAATACAACACTCTTCGAGCTTGTAATTATGGGAGAAAGAGAATACGAGCCTTCTGGAGACATTGCCAACGGCGACCTGCCAAAATTATTCAAGAGTATAACCAAAAAAATATATATGCCTTTAATTATTGTTGAGTTCAAATACCGCACATCACCAGAGCGCGCGCAGCAGGGTTATGGATTCAGAGGCCGTGTTGAAGTAACGTTTTCAAGCTACGCCCTGACAACTGATGAGGTCAAGGTCTTCAAGGAAGAATTGAGCAAGGATGACATGAACGACATGATTAGATTTATTGAAGGCTCGACAGATGAAAGCCTGAAGAATATCCAAGTTGACCTAGATGAACTACTTGAAGACAAAAAACCTGAAAAAGGAAAAGATGAAAAGGAAAAGAAGGATAAAGGAGATACAAACCCGTTCGGCGCGCTTTTTTCATTGTTTAAGGGAGAGAAGAAAGAAGAAAAGAAAGAAGATGGCAAACCTATTCTTACATCTGACAATCAGTATGAGAAAATCCTCCGCTCACAGGCAATTATTTCTGCGCGGAAAGCATGCTACAGCATTTATGATCTTTACAAGAAGGCACACAGGATGGCAAGTCTTCCAGATTATGACTAAGCAATTTATATACTTCCCCGTAGTTATAGTGGAAGACCTAAGTCCTTCCCCTAATAGCAGACGACAAGACGGGGAGAAACTTATGTCGTCTGCTATAATACTCAATGCATAAAGTGCGCATTCATACTGTAAAATCAGCAATAAAAAAGGTGAAAGAGCTGTCTTCTAAGGCGAAAGTCTTTATTAGCACCGCAGTTCCTGTAACTACACAGAAAGACGAAGATGAAACTCCGGAAAAAAGGAGGAAACAGTCTGTTAATGTAATTCCAATTCTTGAAGTAACGCCGGTCACAAAAGCAAGCGACATAACATCATTAATAAAACCCTCTGTTTCAGAAGAGTCTGAACAGGAAGAAACATCTGCACAAAAATCACTTGAGCCGTTGGTGCGAGATGCCGCTAAAACAGCTGAATCCGGTGATTCTAAAGATTCTAGGCCTTACGAAGCGCCTAAATCGCAGAATTATAGCCCAACCACTGCTGCAAATTATGTGTCTACTCAGCAAAATAATTCCCAGAATCTTCAATATAGTGTTGACACGGAATCTGAACGCAACCGTGATACGCCGCTTTCTAATCTGCAACCAAATTGGGAAGAAGAAAGCTCAAGATTGCCGGATGGACATCAGTTCGCGCCAGACAATCGTACCCATTATGAACCAAGGCAATATAGCACTCCGAATGAAAAGATGAGCGCTTCTCATAAGAGAAGAAGGTTGCCTTGGGAGTAACTGCAGAGGAATCCCAAGATTTAAATAAAACACTCACTTGATGTAAAGATGGGAGGGGATCACTCAATCTACGAAGGGGCGCAAAGCCTCACGACTGCCGGCGGGTTTACATCAGATTATGAACTGCAAACAGTAGGATATCGCGAGCCGGCCTCAAGCTTCGGCCTGACAACTGATCCGCGAAATGCGAATGTAATCAAAGAAGTCGCGGACAAAATCAATTCAGGTATTAAAGCAATTGAGATAACTGCGATTTCTCCTAATATACTGGAAGCAATTCCCCAACAACATCTCGACGAAATCCGCCGCTTAAAAGAACTGACAGGCGTTGAACTTACTTTCCATGGACCTATAGTAGAAGCGAGCGGTATTGACAGGGGGCGTTTTGATCCTCTTGCGCAGAAAAAAGCAGAGAGGGAGATGTTTAAAGCAGTTGAAAGCGCGCAGCGCATAAATCCTACAGGAAATACTGTCGTGACATTCCACTCTGCTTCTGCAGGGCTCCCAGAGCTTGAGACTTATGTGAAAGATAAAGAAGGGGTACAGGCAATGTTTGCTTACAGCAATTATGAAGAAGGTCTTGTGCGCGTGCCTGTCAAACCAAACTTCCTTGAGAAAAAAGAAAATCCGGACCCAAAATCATTACTGAAAGAAATCAATGAAAGGTACTGGGAGGACCAGCTTAATCAGGCAAGCGCATACGCTGCAAGAGGCAAGACAGAGTTTGAGACAGTGCGGCGCGAGCTTGCCGACAGCAAGGAGCTTGCCGGAGCAGATGTCACTCCTGAAATGGTATTGGAGCTATACAAGAAATCAGGAACACCTGAAGGAAATAAAATTCTGCAATCAATGAGCGAACCTGCACGACAGGAAGCGCAATTCTTGTTAAGCCAACTCAACAATGGAGACTTAAATGTACGTCAGGCGTATAATCAATTGCAGTCTTTATTTAACCAAGCATGGATAAATGTTGACAAGGAAAGCGAGGATTGGAAGAGACTTAATGAATATCGCAATCACCTTGCGCCCTTGCTCAGCGATAAGAACCTTGATAAGAACCTGAAGAGCTCTGAAAATATACTCAAACTTGCTGATGAAGTCTCTCAAGGCCTTCAAATGCTTAGCACATTAGAGTTAAAGCCGGAAGTATATTCGTCTGCGCAAGAAGCAGTAATTAAAAAATCGGCTGAAACTTTTTCAAATATAGCATTTGACTCTTACAAAAAATTTGGCGAGCACGCCCCTATTATCAGTATTGAGAACCCCCCTGCCGGCTCAAGTCAACAGGGAGCAGGTGGATTAAGCAGAGGAGAAGATGTAAAGAAACTTGTTGAGGCAACACAGAAAGAATTTGTTCAGAAAATTATGAATGACCCTGAACTGCAGATTTCCAAAAAAGAAGCAGAAAGCCAGGCAAAAAAGCTTATCGGAGTAACTTGGGACGTTGGGCACATCAACATGATTCGCCAATTTGGATACGATGAAAAAGATGTAGTTAAGGAAACTGAAAAAGTTGCTGAATATGTCAAGCATGTCCATCTTTCAGATAATTTCGGCATTAATCACACTGAGCTTCCCATGGGAATGGGAAATGTACCCACGAAAGAACATCTTGAGTTGATTGCCAAATATAACAAGCAGGCTAAGAAAATTATCGAGACAGGCGACTGGTGGAATCATTTTAAACGTAATCCATTTCCCGATACCTTGCAGGCTTTTGGCTCTCCGGTTTATGCCATGAAAATGTCACCTTATTGGAATCAGGCTCGTGGCACAATGGGCGGCTATTTTTCCGGATTTGGCATGAATCCTGAGCATCATCATCAGATTTACGGCTCAGGTTTTAGTACGCTTCCTGTTGAGCTTGGAGGTCAGATGTCGGGCAGAAACAGACTATCCGGCGCACCGATCTAGTAATTCCGTATGTAATGAGAGAGTAGTTACAATTTTATTTGGATAACCCTTATTATTGCAGGAACTTGGAAAAACACTAAACATTTAAAAATGAGACTGCTTTTACCACTTCAGATTAGCACTATGAAAAAAAAGAGCGCAGGAAAGAAGCACATATCTCATATACCTAAGAAAGCTGCAGAGTTAAATGAGTCTAAGGAAAATAAGCGCGCGCCGAAGCTGATGAATGATTACGAGATTGCACTTGACTTCGCGACTAAGGTACATCAGAAATTTGAGCGCCTGATTAAGGCATCAATTCTCTTTGGTTCGCAAGCGAAAAATACCGCGACAGAGAAATCGGATGTGGATATTATATTTATTATAGATGATGCGGCGCTTTCATGGGACCTTGAACTTGTTGCCTGGTATCGTGAAGAGCTATCACGACTTGTGCAATCCAGCAGATATATGCGGGAGCTGCATATTAACTCAATCAAACTTACTACATGGTGGCAGGATTTGATTGAAGGGGAGCCTGTCGTTATTAATATCGTGCGTTACGGTCGTGTTCTGATTGATTCAGGAGGTTTCTTCAATCCACTCAAAATTCTGCTGCAGGAGGGCAAAATTAAATCAACTGTTGAATCTGTTTATATGGCTCTGCAGCGCGCGCCGATGCATTTGATGAGAAGCAAAGCTGCGAAAGCAGGAGCAATAGAGGGAATTTATTGGGCAATGATTGATGCTGCGCAAGCAGCGTTAGTGACTGCAGGCAAACTGCCACCAAGTCCTGAGCATATTCCTCTTTTCCTGAAGGAAACATTTGTTGATACAGGTCTTTGCAAAGAAGCATATGCTTATGCTGTACGTGACATCTATACTCTTCACAAACGTATCACATACGGAGAGATTCGGGACATTCGTGGAGCAGACTTAGATACATGGTATGAAACTGCCGAGAACTTTATTGTTGAAATGACGCGGTTGATTGATGCTGCGATTGAGAAAGCAAGGGAAAAACAAACTACCGAGCATTCGCCTCTGGAAGAAACATCAACTTCTGAATCAGAAGATGTAAAATCTGAATAA
>CAZKON010000035.1:0-9028 GCA_964554415.1 Candidatus Woesearchaeota archaeon
TATAGCGAGCCAGCCTCAAGAATTGGCGAGCGGTGACTGGTGGTTGTTGACAAGGCGCAGAATTGTATGTGCTTGGAGTTTTACCTGCGGAAAAATATTCTGATGCAGTGCATACTTTCTATATGAACTCTGTCCAACCGAGAAGACTTCACTCGAGACTCAAAGTGAAGAAAATATTTGCTGAAAGTGCAAGGGGTGAGAAGCGATATATTGAGAAAGGAGCAAGGGTGAAATATATCCCTTATAATTCCCCGATCACTATGAATATCATTGAAGATTTGACTATTCTTGAGATATTCTCCAGCGAGATTATTATGATTACGATTGAAAGCAAAGAGATTGCGCAAAGCTTTATTGGTCAGTTTGACATTATCTGGAAAGGCGCAGGGGATTGAAGTTATTTCTTCAAATCAATAACATCAAAACCAAATTTTTCATAAATTGTATCAGAGCTGATGATTTTATCATCTTCTGAACAAAGAGCCATGAGAAGACTATCAAAAATTGTTGCACCTTGTTTAATATAATCACAAGCTTTCAGGAATACCTCCCAAGAGAACGCTTCTAATCGGGCAATTCTTGAGATTTGAACGAGTGTTTCTTTTAGAGTAATGCCTTCTCTTTTACAAATAATCATAATCTCTGCAATGGTAAAAGGCGAGA
Source organism: Candidatus Woesearchaeota archaeon (assembly GCA_964554415.1). Taxonomy (GTDB): domain Archaea; phylum Nanobdellota; class Nanobdellia; order Pacearchaeales; family GW2011-AR1; genus JAGVXD01. The sequence continues at coordinate 664 of CAZKON010000035.1, forward strand.
CATAAATGGTACTCTTATTTTTTTCATAGACCTCTCGTGCTTTTTCCTTCAGCCAATCAGATTCCTTCATTAACGCAAGAAAAAAGTCAGTGTCTGCGTATTTTTTTTGTGGCATGTTCTTCTATTTCTGCTCTTGCCTCTTTTTTAAGTTGAATAGTAGACTTATTTTTCATTTTACCTTTTCCTAGTCTCGAGAGGGCATCTAGTGGATCTTCTTCGATAGGTTCGAGATAAATACCTTCTCCTTGGGCTCTTGCTAAAAAGGTTCTGAATTGAATGTACTTCCTTAATTCTTCAGGAAGATACAACCTTCCCTGTTTGTCAAAACTAACTATTCTTTCCATAAATAATTTATATTTCCATTATTTATAAACTTTTCCATTCTAACTTTAAACCTTTACTTCTGTCTTGATTGATGTCGGAGCCTCGCCTCCGTGCCAGGTAAAGCGAGGACGCATACGCATGGGATATATACGTTCTGAATTGTCGTCAAGGATGATTGCAGAGCCTTTCAGAGGAGGCAGAGAATCCATTTGCTGCCTGATGCTTTCTATCATATAAGTTTGCATAATCTCATTGAGAGACTCTAAATCTGATTTTGAAGTTAGACGATGAGAGATGACTATATCTGACTGACTTATGACATCCTTATGTATTTGTCCTGGTTGTTGTGTTGCCAGCACTAGAGATATGCCTGGCTGTCTTCCCTCACGGAGAAGCTGCACAAGGGCATCAGTTGCAGGAGTCTTGCCTTCACAAGGCAGGAATTCATGCGCTTCATCGATAAAAAGCCAGACTAATGGTTCTGAACGTTTACTTCCATATGTAAGGTAATCTTGTCCATGTCTGATTGATTCTAGCTCTTCATGTTTGCGCGCATCCATTCTGTGCTGGAATATTTTTCTGGAAAGCAATGATATGACTAAGGCGCGAATGTTAAATGCTGCGATTGAGCTATACATAGAGATATCCAGAACTGTTGTTGTTCCAGTAGTGAGCAAATCTCGGACAGTTGTTCCCTCATGAACTGTGGCAAAAATACCCCACGTTTGGGCTGCGGTAAAAAGTGCGCTGACTATTTCTTTTGTTGCAGGGTTTGCGTAAATGTCGTTTTGCAAAGTGTTGATTATCTCTTTAATTGTGAAAGGAAATGCTCTTTCTTTGAGTGCATTTATTGTTCTTGTTATGAGCACTCCTGGGAGGCTGGTAATGCCCAAGTTAAAGAGTGTAATCCAATCCTCAGCAGCCAGTTCCGAAGGCTGAAGTGCAAAGGTTGCGTCTATGGGGATTCCTTTGTTTTTATATTCTGCAGATTTTCCAAAAGGTATAATAACTTTAACTGGCAGTGATTTTGCTTTTAGTTTCCACGCATCCAGAAGCTCTTTATCTTTTTCATTTGGGTACTTCATTGTCCAGAAGATACCCATTGTGTCAAAGATAAGTGAAGCTATGTTCTTTGCATTCTCTGCAGGCAAGGAAGATAGTTCTTCTGCTATTGCTGCTATTGAATAGCTTTTTCCTGTGCCTCTTTTTCCAGCTATAAGTACTACGTGGCTTCTGGCTATATCCATCCAGATTTTGTTCGAAAGAGAAGTATATGTACCCATGCGGACGAAACCCTTACCTAAAAATATAAGTCCTTTATTACCAAACAGCTCTTTATCTGCATCATCCCTTCCGAGGATTATATCGTACGCAATTTGAGAACCTCCTTCATGAAGATGGTAAGCGATGGGATTTATTAAATGTTGTTACTTAGTTGCTGTGTTACAAATTGAGAATGGAGCGTACAAACATTTTTAAAGTCTTTTTAACGCACAGATATATGGATGATGCAAATAATATAAAAAAAGATGATGTGATTGAGATTCCTGTTGGAAAATACCTTGATGCAGTGCGCGTAAATCCATGGAGACTTTCTACTTTTGTTCTTGTTTTGATTGTTATAGTTTTTGCAGGAGTTGTGTTCTTTGGCGGAGGAAGAACAACAGGGAATACAATAAGTGAGGATGTTGCTGCTGAAAAACTTCTTTCATTTATCAATGCGCAGGGAAATGGTGAAGCAACGCTGGTTTCTACTGAAAATACGGGTTCATTATATCTTGTGACTGTTAATTACCAACAGCAAAATATTCCTGTTTTTGTCACGCTTGATGGAAGTTATCTGATTACTGATCCTATCCCGCTTGCCGGCGATCGTGTGCCACCTAGACCTTCTGGTTCTGGAACAGGCAATCCTGAGCCTAAGGGACCTATTGCTGTTGAACTAGGAGATAGCCCTGCTAAGGGAAGTGCTGATGCCAAAGTGACTCTTGTTGAATTCTCTGATTATGAATGTCCATTCTGTGGAAGATTTTATACAGATGTTTATCAATTGTTGGAAAAAGAGTACATCGCGACTGGGAAGGTAAAGTTGGTCTATAGGGACTTTCCTCTTAGTTTCCACCCAAATGCACAGAAGGCTGCTGAATCTGCACATTGTGTCCGCGATCAGAAAGGAGATGCTGGGTACTTCATGATGCACAATCTTTTATTTGAGAATCAGCAAGAATTGAGTGTTGAAAACGAGAAGAAATGGGCAAGAACGTTGGGAGTTGATGGAGCGACTTTTGATACTTGCTTAAATTCAGGTAAGCATACTAAGCTAGTACAAGATAACCTTGCATATGGGCAATCGCTCGGCGTCTCGGGCACACCGACCTCTTATATTAATGGCAAAGAGATTGTCGGAGCACAGCCTTACTCTGTTATTAAACAAATGATTGAGGACGAGTTAAATGTGTAGATAAAAATTCATAATCCTATGATTTATAAATTACCAGAGCTTATGTATAAGTATGATGCACTTGAGCCACATATTGATGCTAAAACAATGGAAATCCACCACACTAAGCATCATCAGACTTATGTTGACAAGCTGAATGAAGCGCTTGCTAAACATTCTGAACTGAATCAGCCAGTTGAACAACTTCTTGCAGATTTGTCAAATGTGCCTGAAGACATTCGTACAGCTGTGAGAAATCATGGGGGAGGGCATGTGAATCATTCTTTGTTCTGGGAGAGCATGACAAACGATGCAGCATCCAAGGAAGCAAAAGGAAAGGTGGTTGATGAAGTAATCGGGACTTTTGGGAACTTTGATGAATTTAAGAAACAATTTAACGATGCAGCATTGCGCGTCTTTGGAAGCGGATGGGCATGGCTTGTCGTGAATAAAGGGAAGATTGAGATTATTAGTACGGCAAATCAGGATTCGCCGTTGATGGAAGGAAAGATGCCTATTTTAGGGTTAGATGTCTGGGAACATGCTTATTATCTCAACTATCAAAACCGGCGTGCAGATTACATCGCAGCATTCTGGAATATTTTGAATTGGAAGAAAGTTGATGAATTGTATCAGAAAGAGATGAAGAAAAAATAGTTATTCCTTATTCATCCGTTCTCCAATCGAAAGAAGCTTTTCATAGGTTCTTACGTCTAAGAAATAGCCGCTTCCCAAGAGTTTTCTTAATATCTCTTTATATTTTTCCGCATGAATTATTTTTTTATCTAAAAGAATTATCAATAATGAAGTCGTTCGTAAAGGTATGAGACTGAACATTTCACAAATGTGAAAACCTTCTTTTTCATCTATCAGAATATTTTTCACAGAGAGCTCTTTGCAAAGAGAAATGCATTCTTTCTCTCCTTTGTCAAGACCAGCTATTTCAGGAACAGTCTTTGGTTCCTTTACGAAGATGAACTTTTCCAAAATGAGCTCTTCTATGAACCTTACCTCATTTTGCCCACGTTTTTTTCCTGCAATAATAATCTCTTCATAGACTCCTGGAGGAATTATGATTTCCTCAAACACTTCCTTAAGAAGGCTAAGATAGCCTATTTTTGAGAGGTGAATGAGGGGAGTAGAATCAGATATGACTCTCATTTTATCTTCTTTGAGAAATTCAGAGCAATCTCCAAGTCTTTTTCAACATCTTCTTCTGTGTATCCGACCCAATCAATTTTCTTTTTTTTCACGATATCCATCATTTCCCAGAGAGAAACTTCTGCGAGTTCGGCAGCCCTTCCGAGAGTTATTTTGTGTGCGGCAAGTTCTTCAAGAGCATTATTCAGCTTCCATTCTTTCAAAGCTCCTGCTAAGAGGCGGCGAATAATCTCACTCCTATCCACCCGCCACTTCTTCTCAACCTGAGAGAGTTCTCTTTCCAAGTCCTTTCCAAGTCTTACTGATATTAAGTCTGCCATAATGTTTACAAGATATATAAAATGTTTACATATTTAAATCTATCGATGAAGGAAGAAATAATTACTTCTTATCTTCAGAATCTCTTTCGTCTTCTGGCTCTTCATCCATTTCATCTTCATTAACAACTTCTACTTCAAGCTGTTTCAAAACTGTGAGGATTTTGTCCAATTTCGTGTTCAGCTGACTGAATTGTTCTTGTGAGATGCCATTTGAACTCTGAGCAAAGCTTCCTCTTGTGTCTGAGTTATTGTTCTTAAAACAATCAGTGCAATACACTGGCTTACCTCCTGAAGGCCTGAACGGAATCTTGCACTGCTTTCCACATTTGCTACATTCAGCATCGTGCATTTCCCTGTCTCCCCCGCCAAATCCTCTTCTTTCTCTTCCGAATCTATCGTCTGACCTTTTATCTCCTCTGAACCCTCTCGGGCTGCTACCAAATCTACCGCCATTTGTGCGAGTGTTTCTGTTAAATCCTCTGCTTCTGCTATTTCCTGATCTGAATGTTCCCATATGAGTTAACTTAAATTAAAGTATATAAATGTAAGTGAACGACGAAAAAGTCAAGAGAAAGTTATTTTGTCAGAAAATCAATCTCTTCTTCTGAAAGGCGAAGCTGGTGCTGAACTTCCGGCTTTTGCAATATGGATTTGAGGAGAAAGAAATCACTCAACGCACGCTTTGTAGAGCAGTGCACCAAACGGGCATATTTCTTTGAGATGCTTTTCTTCTGCACAATTTTCTGGTTGTTCATCCAGATTTTGAGAATGCGTTTCGGAGGCTCATATTTTGTGAAACCTGAACTTGATTCATTCTTTGCGTACGAGACTCCTGCACTCTGGAAGATATTTTGGTAGATTAAAAAGCGCCAACTCTGATTTTTATAGATGCGACCTCTGAAAACGTCTGCATTTCCCAGCGCATAATATGCTTTCGTTAGTGATTCATTATTATATTCTCTGGGAATGTTTTCTTCAAGCCAGAGCAAGATTTCATCAAGAGAGAGCTTTGTGCTATCAAAAAGATTCAGGAAGTCCTGCCGTTCTTTGAAGAGTCTGCGGAGAATATTAAATATGGTGTCTTCAACGTCTCTTTTCTCAGTAGTGTCTACTGCGAGTGAGTTATTTTGTGCATAAGATTGCAAGTCGTTCAATGCCGCGCGCAAATCTCCCTGTGATTTTATTGCGATTTTGCTGAAGAATGAGCTATCGCGTACAATACCTTCCTTTTCAGCAACTTTCCTTACAATGTCTGTAATCATTGTAGGCGAGAGAGACTTCATTTCAATAAGTTTGCATTTGCCTCTGAGTTGTGCTAGTTTCGATTGCCAGATGTCATTACAGGTCATGATAATCGGATGTTTTGTTTCTTCCAGAATGCGGATGAGTTCTGGAATTCCTCCGATGTCTGTGCCTGTTACCCCGTCTACTTCATCCATAAGCAGGACCTTGCCACGCTTGAAAAGACTCTGCTGGAGAGTTGCAGGTCTGAGTATTTCTTCTAGTTTTGCCCTGTTTCTGAGATCAGATGCATTGAGTTCCAATACTTCTATATTATTCTCATGCGCTGCGGCAAGCGCCAGCGAAGTTTTGCCTGTGCCTGCAGGTCCGTGTAGTATAGCTCCACGTCTTTTTGGGAATTCATGCAAGAACTTTTTTATGTCCTCGATTGCCTGTGTCTGGAAATGAATATCTCTATATACACGCGCGCGGTATTTCTCAACTAGGCTGATGCCATTTGTTTGAATCATCTTATCCACTCCATGCTTTCAAAATGCACAGTTGGTTCGTTTGGATCAAATATGGCATGTACTCCATAAAAACCTGAAGTCCATATTTCGTCTTTTTCTCTTTTTAGGTGCGTTGATTCAAGAATGCTGACTGCTGCAATAGGGCGAGAGAGTTTGCCTCTTCCTGATGTAATGCATAATGGTATCGCACCTTTAAGCCAATAATTTCTTTGTCCTTTTTTAAGAAACTCATAAATTTCTCCAACTTCGATTTTTTTAGGAAGACACTCTTCTGGAAGTCTATTGCTAGAACCATATTTGCGTAATGCAATATCTGGATTGAATTCTATAGAAATGCCCATGTCTATATTGCCTTGCCCTGTCCTGCCAGGACGAAAGATGCAAGGAGCGCTTGTAACTGCACAAATTCATCTGAACCTTCAATCATGCGAAATTCTGTTTCACCGGTTTTTTCTGTGAGGCGGACTTTTACTTCAGGCTCAACCTGCAGGTTCCAAATTTCCTTCTGGAGGAGTTTGATTATGTCTGTTCCTGAAATGCTTTCTTTTAACATTAAATCCAGAAGCTTGTCGCGTGCATTGACAAAGTCTCCGGCTAATGCATAGTCCAGTACAATGCGCAATCCCCCTGGCCTTGCTGAAGCAGCAATCATGTTAATTAGTTCTGCGTTGATATCTAAAGCTATGGAAGCAGTTGCCTGCAGAAGGTTAATCGCTCTTCTGCAGTCTCCTTCACTTGCTTCATAGAGAATTTGGTAAGCGTCTTCGCTTATCTTTAGTTTCTCATTTTCCGCGATGCGCCTGACAATCTCATTAATATCTTTTTTTTCAAGCAATTTAAAGCGAAAAACAACACAACGTGATTGTATTGGGTCTATGATATTGCTTGAGTAATTGCAGGACATAATAAATCTGCATGTATGCGTGTAATTCTCCATGGTGCGGCGGAGAGCTTGTTGCGCTTCCCTTGTTAAAGCGTCTGCTTCATCGAGAAATATTACTTTGAATGGAACATTCTCAATAGCTTTTGTGCGGGCAAAATCTTTCACTTTCTGGCGGATAACATCTATTCCTCGTTCATCTGAGGCATTAAGCTCAAGGTAATTCTCGCGCCATGCTTCCTCAAAGAGTGCGCGTACCGTAATCAATGCAAGTGTTGATTTTCCAGTGCCTGCTGGACCTGCAAAAAGAAGATGAGGGATATTAAGAGATTGCACGAGAGAGCGGACACGCTTGATAATTTCCTGCTGTCCAACTACTTCTTCAAACTTCAATGGGCGATATTTCTCTGTCCAGATATCGTTCTGGCTCATCTTTTCACTTCCGATGCCTCTTTCATAAACTTTTAGAGCACAGGCTTTTTATAAAGATTTGTATGATTTATGCAGAGCGTTCGCGGTGCATGCGTCTCTTGCGCTTTTCTTTTTTAAGCCTTTTGCGCTGCCATTTCCATCTCATCTGGCGTTTTTTCTTCCAGCGTCGTGAGGATCTTTTCATGTCATGGTAAGAAAAAGGAGATTTATAAAGGTTTTTAAGGCTCTTAAACAATTAAAAGAAATGGGATTTTGGTTTGTTGTTGAGAGAGTTATTCGGGAAGCGCATCTTGTTTTGTTCATATTAGATGCGCGCATGCCAGAGCTTTCACGCAATAAAGAACTGGAGAATATCGCGGAAAAATATGGGAAACAATTGATTATGGTTTTTACGAAGATTGATTTAATGACTCCTGAACGTCTGAATGAACTTTCCACGCAACATCCTGACGCATTTTTTGTATCAGGAACAAGAAATATTGGATTAAAGCAGCTGAAAACGCAGCTTTTGATACGGGGAAAACGTTTGGGCAAAGATTCGCCTAAAGTCGGCGTTGTTGGTTATCCAAATGTTGGAAAGAGTGCTATTATTAATGCGCTTGCACATCGTGCGCGGACAGCAGTATCTCCTAAGGCAGGCACTACAAGAGGCGTGCAGTTTGTTCGTGCAGGAAGCCTGAGAATTTTAGATTCTCCGGGGGTTATTCCTTTTGAAGATAAAGAGACAAAGCTTGGTCTGCTTGCGGCGAAAAATGTCGAGAAAATCAAGGATCCTGAGCGCGTTGCTGTAGAAGTTATCAAGTTATTTCTGGAGAAAGATAAGAAAGCTTTGGAGACGCATTATGGCATAATTATTGAGAGTGACGAGCCGTTAGATATTATCGAGCAAATAGGAAAACGCAGAGGTTTTCTGAAAAAAGGCGGAATTGTTGATGAGCTTAAGACAGCTATGACTATTGTTCGTGATTGGCAGACCGGGAAGCTGCGTCTTTAGGAAATCTCTTTATTTCAAACTGGGTGTAATACCCCGCAGCTTGCTGCGCCAGTTTGAAATTAG
>CAZKON010000036.1:0-8240 GCA_964554415.1 Candidatus Woesearchaeota archaeon
AAGATTCAATTGCCAGAATCTTGATGTAGCGAAGGCTTAGGAAATCTCTTTATTTTACAATCCATGATAGTACTCAAGGACAGAAGTCTTGGGTGCGTTCAGAAACTGAAAGTTTCTGACGACTCAAAGGAACCTCTTGGCTTTAACCATGATTTTTTCAGATTATATCATTCCTGGTTTGTGATGTTTTCTGAGGATATTCTTAATGTGGCGCACATCATCTATTTCGTATGCAAAACTATGTTTGACTTTTTGAGCGTGTTGTCTTGGCTTGTATTCAATCCAGTATTTTTCCGGATTTATGAATATAGGTCTGGTTGTTAGAATCTTTTTTCCTGTATCTGTTTTTAATGTTTTTTCTACTGGCTCTGGATTTTCGGAAGGCTCTTGAGCTTCCTGTATTTGTTCATTGGCTAACTCTGCTTGTAATGCAAGTTCTTCTTCAGTTGCTTTTGGGGGGTGTATCTTTTCCCAAGTCATACGCGCATTTTCTTTAATTGAAACATAATATTCAGAGGGGTGGACGCGGGGTATGTGCTCCATGATTGTGTTAATATATTCACTTGGATGTATCTCAGGTATATGTTCCTTGATGCGCTCTAAATACAGTGACGGATGAAACTTTGGTAGATGCAATATTTTTCTAATACGCGACGCTTTGAGCTTTGGATGTGGAATGGAAATGTGTGGAAGATGTGGATGAGGCATATGAATGTGAGATATTTTATCGCCTATAACTCTAAAAGGTGAGAGTTTATGGCGCGGGCCATGTGGCTCATTAAGATTAATATGGGGGAGAGTAATTTTTGGGAGTTCTAAATGCGGCGCATGAATTGTAGAGAAAGAAAATTTTTTTACATGCCGGGAAGCTTTGCGAACGTTCAGGGCTTTAGCCAGAAGAAAGCGAACTGATTTTCTAAGTCTCAGAAACTTTGTTTCTGACGGTCCGTCAAGGATTTTCAATCCTCGAGCTCTGAAAAACTTAAAGGAACCTCTTGGCTTTAACCATGATTTTTTCAGATGGAAAATATTTTTTATGTCGGGCAGTCTTGTTTTGTGTTTAGATGCAGGTTTCTCTTTTTCTGGAACAATGGTCTCATCTTTTTTGTGCTTTGGTAAATGAATGTCTGAAAAGTTCGGCAATCTCAATTCAGGCAGGTGCATACTTGGCAGGATGGATTGTGATTCTTTTGATAGTATATTCTCTTTTTGAGGCATATTCTTGTTTGTTGTTTTTGGCAGCTGTGCTCTTGCAAATATTTTTGTTGGGCTGACTTTCTTTATTGTGTCTACCAATTCGCGCAATTTACTACTATATTTTTGGAGCTCAATTACGGGCATTTGCAAGAAAGGCTTTGCCGAAGGAGGTAATTGGGGGGCTACTGGTATAAGTTTGTCTGCAAGAACTTCCTGTTCTCTTTCTTTAGATTTAATTTTGTCTTTTTGGTGAGATTCTTTCTCTGCGAGCTTGCGTTCAGTATCTGCAATCATTAACTCCTGAAAAATAGAGAGTAGTTCGCTCATCTGTGCATTCTCAAGAGCTTTACCTGAATATGCATATTCAATAATCTTCTTTATTAAATCTGCTGCAGAAGTTTGTTGTTTTTCTTCAAGTTGTGCAATCATCTCGTTATACGCCAGCTTTTTACCTATCTTATACTCTTTGCTGTAATATTTGCGAAGCATGATGTCTAATTGGTAGAGCTTATTGACAGAATCATCCTGTTTATCTATAAGCTGTTTGAGCTCCTGACTTAATTCGATTTTCGGTGGCGGGCCTTTAGGCAAAGGTTCTGGTTGATTACTCGTTGTCTCAGGTTCATGGCTTTTATGTAATTTCTGCTTTATAAAACGTGAGAATATTTTAAACAGATTGAATGTCTGTCTTTTGGTTTTATTTTCTTCTTTTTGTTCTGTCTTTTTTTCTGTATGTGTTGCATGATGCTTATGTTCCTGCCTCTTTTTCATTTATTGATTAATGCAGTTGTGTATAAAAACATATCTAAAGGCATTATCTTCTTGATGGCATTGGCGGCGGTTGGGCACTCTTCGCTTTTTTCTGAATGACAAAGCGCGTGCCAACGAATTCTGAGAGAACTGCAGTGATTATTATGTCTCCAATCGCAGCTTTGAAGACACCGCTTGCATTCAATGGTATCTTGGTGCGTTCTGATATTTCTTTGATAATTTTGTTAATCTCATCAACTGTAAAATGCACTGGAGTGCTTTGTGTATAAGCGCCGCGGGCAATCATAATTGGCATTCCCGGACCTGAACATTCAATACTTGTGATTGTTTTATCTGTAAGAAGTGGTTGAATGCGTTTTAGACTCTGCATGTTGACTAACCATGATTCTGTTGGTGGAGCGAGATATACTTTTGGTGTTGGCGGATGTTGACGTAACATGATTGGGGGAACGTTGTAAGGGAGTGGTCTAAAAGCTCCGACAGGAGATAAAGAGAATGCAGTTTTTTGAGGCGCGAGTACAGGAGAAATACCTCTTTTTATGGAGGAAATATTTTGGGAAGAAAGAATTGAAGTTCTTTCTTTGTCATTTGTTGCAATAGATAAAATATCTGTTTCTGATATAACCGCAGAGGCATCTGTTTTTTCTCTGGGCATATTGATTAGTATTTCGCGCATAAACATTTTCAGAAAAATACTTCTGACGTCATTAGTTGCCTTCATTTTAGAACCTCGGCAACGGTTTTGCAGAAGGTGAAGATGTGTAATCTTCAGACTCTTTTGGTTTTGTCTGAACCTGTGCGTGCATGGGAGATGGTGAGCCATACATTCTTTCGCGTACACGTTCTTCGACTAATGTTAGAGCTTTCGCAATTGTTTTGTTTTGTTCTAATAATTTGTCTACTTTATCAAGAAACTCCCGGTCTTTTTCCGCTACCTGATTTGCAGGGTGTTCTCCAAAACTTCTCGCAGCCTTTTCAAATAATGACAGAAGCTGCGTTATCTGCTCTGCGAGTTTATCAAATTTTTCTGCAAGATTTGTGTGGACTCTTTGTAATTCGACAAGATTTTCTAGTATTTTATTCTCAAGTTGTGCTTCTTTTGCCACTTGCGCAGGATGAGGATATTCTATCTCTGGTTCATCATCCTTCTTTTTTACCATAATTATCTGACGGGCATTTTGTTTATAAAGGTTTGCGCGGCTAAATCTTTTGTGGTATCCGATTAATATTTCCTATCGATAGATTAATCCTCTTTACCATTATGCTTCTACTCTCCTTTTTCTTATAAATGCTTGTGCAGGCGTCTCAAGCATGTCAAGCTTTTATGCGGTCTAACTTCGTTGTACCATCTCAGAAAGTCTTCTTGTGTTTTGAATGCTTTTCTGTGCTTGTCATAGCATTCAAATCATTTCTCAACTTTTCCGTTTGATTGCGGATGTTTTATTTTTCATACATTCTCTTCACCAGTGCTCTTTCCCATTCTTCTATAGGTATCATAGGTCTTCCAACTGTTTTTCCTATGACTGGAATCTCCCCATGTGATAAGAAATCAAGACGTGTAGTTGACACTGTAAAAGAGATGTATAACGGTGTAAAAATATGGCTACGTGTTCAAAGTATTATTAATGATATGACACTACCCCGGAAAAAGACGAAAAACAGATTAAATCCTTCATAAGATCAGTAATTTGGGAAATCGTGACAAATAGCGATGACAAAGATAAAGCTCAAGAGGCTCCTGAAAAAGAAGCAAAGGTGTAGTAACTATAGAGTTACTTAAATAGAAAGATTTATAAAGTAAAGAGAGATATGAATATAATGAAGTTAATTCTTGCAGTATTGCTCGCCGCTATATTTTTAGTAGGTACGGTAAGCGCAACGCAGGAATTTGCAGTGATTCTGCAGGAAGGATGGAATCTTGTTTATGGTCTTGCTGAAGTGTCGCAGATTAATGCCGGAACTTTAAAACAATCAGATATACTCGCAATCTATGGTTTCCTTCCTGAAAAACAACAATATGCAGAGCTTTATCCTAATGCCCAACGCAGTGCATTGCTTGAGATACGAGTGGCACAAGACTTAGATGAACAAAGCGCATTTTGGGTATATGCAAAGAAAGAAGGAAGAATCCAATATCAGGTTCAGGAGCCTGCGCTTCTTAGAAACATCAATTTAAAGAAGGGATGGAATCTGATTGGCATCACTGAGAATTTTAGGGGATATGCACTTAAAGAAGTGTTAGGCACGTGTGAAACTGAAAAAGGATATGCGTTTCTCAATGGCAACTGGAAAAGCATGAATGAATTCAAAGATGATAAAAACTTTATCAATACACTAAATCCTGCTTTAAATGGGGGCAGTTCTACAGACTATCGTTTTCGCGGTATTGCACTCAATGTGAAAAACGATTGCTCACTCTCGCCTCCTCTACAGCCTGCGCCGACAATTCCTGCATTTCCCCTATTCCCTGAAGAGAAACAAGAGCCTGAAAAGGTAATCATCTTACCAACAGTTGATGATAATAGCGACCCTATATTAGGGAATAATAATGCGAGAGTTACTATGATTGCATTTGATGATTATGAAGGACCATTTAACGCGCAGTTCTACAAAGAAACCTTCCCTCTTATACAAAAGAATTATATTGATACTGGGAAAGTACGTTATATTGTGCGTGATTTTCCGCTAAGTTTTCATAGTAGTTCAATGCCCGCTGCATTAACTGCAAATTGCATGCTTGCTTATGGCTCCTCTTCTGATTTCTGGAAGTTTCATAACACTGTGTTCCAGAATCAAAATAAGCTTAGTGTTTCATATCTAAAACAACTAGCGCGTGATATTCTTTCGTACGATGAAGAAATTGACAGTTGCGTTGATGCGCAGATATTTAAACAGGAAGTTGAGAAAGATATTCAGGATGCGAATGCTGCAGGCGTCACAGGAACACCAGTGTTCTTTATTAATGGACAGAAGATTAACGGCGCGCAGCCATATATTGTGTTCAAAGAAGCACTAGATACTGCTGTCGCTAATACATAATCATGAAAAGACATTCTTCCGGTCATAGAAAAATCTCTGATGATGCTCAATATCATACTGGAAATACAAAAGTAAGAAGCACTGGTGCGCTTTTGGTAGTTATTATCATTCTTGTGATATTGCTTATTCTGACCACGGTTATTAGTTTTGTGCTGATAAGCAAATCCGAAAATACAACTGCAAAAAAGTCTGAAACAAGGAGCGAGTCATTGCAGCAGGTTTCAGGACAGTATAACAGAGTCAGAACACAAAGAAATCTTTCTGTGCCTGCTTTTCCAGAGTAAATTTCTAATAATTCCTGATGTACTATGCAATGAACTATACAACTAAAGAATTCTAAGCGCAGAGAGTTCCATTGATTTTACCATTAAAACTCTACCTTAGGCACTGAGCGCTCTTCCTTGGTAATTTGCAGCATTTGTTTTTCCTGCTTGTTGAACATACGTGCAAACATTACTCCTGGAAACGATTCTACTGTGTTATTATAAGTTAGTATAGAGTCGTTGTAATACTGCCTTGCGTAGGCAATGCGCTCCTCAATTGCAGAAAGCTCCTGCTGAAGTTGTATAAAATTCTCATTTGCCTTGAGGTTCGGATAGTTTTCAGCAATTGCAAATATTGAGCGGAGTGCATTTTGCAGTTCAGCGCCTGCTTTCGCACGCTCGGGCAGAGATTTTGCTGAAATAAGGTGCTTACGCGCTTCAGTAACATCTGTCATAATTGACTTCTCGTGCTTCATGTAACCTTTGACCGCGCTTAACAAGTTTGGAACAAGATCTGCTCGCTTCTTGAGCTGAACATCAATCTGCGAAAGCGAGTTATCAATGCGATTGTCCAAGACAACGAATCTGTTATAGTAAAAAATTAATACAAGAATCAGGAAGACTACTATAATGCCCAAAATCCACGAGATTATCATTTTTAAATATCGGTCTGGGTGTATATAAATCTTCGTATATAAACTATGTACGACCTTGATTCATTATACTCTCTCGTTCCTCTCTTGCTGCGAAGTTCCTCGGCTAAAGAGCTGCGGACTTCCTTGCTGTGGAGTCGCTGCGCTAACTCGCTTGAGAAATCACAAAACCCTTCGGGTTTAAACCGATGCTTGTCTGCGGTTTTGTGACTTTGAGAGTCCTCTCGTTTTCTGGGATTCTCGAGAGTGCTCAAGGATGTTCTGTCCTTGACATGTCGGGAATTGCGCATGTACACGCTCCCTGCTTTAGCTCGTGAGTAAACAGCGCAATTCCTGAGCATGCTCAAGAACCACGACACGCCACCTACTTCTGTGGGTGGTTCTTGACACCGCCGGGAAAATCCTCAACAAAAAAACCACGGACTAAAGTCCGAAGATTTCTACGAGCGCTAAACAAGTTCCTCGCAGATTTCTCCATCTTTGTCTCCATCAAGTCTGTGAATATCGTGTTCTGATGCGCCGCATGCAGCAAATAATGCCTCAGCCTGTCTCACGCTTGCAAAATCATCGCAATCATAGATATCTTTGTCGCATACCGGGATTTTTGCAGCCCAGATTCCAAGAGATTCTCTTTCTGCTTCACGCCGTACTGCTTCCAACATACCACATTGTGCTGTATCTGGCTCATAGGGTTTTACGCGGGCGAATCCAGAGCGGACAAGAATCTCCTGCGCCCATAGACTATCGTTCAAATAAACATGCCTGAGCAATCGCCCATAATTGTCTTTGTCAGAAACGTCGCTTACTAGTGTCACTTCTTTGCCTACAACCAAAGAGGCAATTTGTGCCTGCGCGCGTGATGTCCAGGGCTGCTCTCTCTCTGGCGCATTGATGCACAACAAACGAACGCGAGCGCCATTATCAAGTTCAAATGTGTCTAAGTCAATCACTCGCTTCACAATAGCTGTTTCGTTATTTGTCGTATTTACTACAGGTGTTGTCGGCCAGATAAGCCATCCTGTTCCGATAATTACCGCAAATAACAAGACAGCAGTTATGGTTGTTTTGCTTCTGTGCATCAAGGGATAAAGAAACTCAAGTTAAAATGGTTTTCGTTTCTTAGGTGAAGCACGAGAGTCAGTAAAAGTTTTGTGTTATAGAAAATTGCGTTGATTTGAATAAGATTTGCACGCAATTTTCTATCTGGATAATTGCAGAAAACGTACTCTAATTAATGCAATTGTCCATAACTCTGGAGGGCGCACAATTGGGAGCGCTATTTCGTGCAGTTATGCTTCTTAACGTATGGCAAGGCGCTCTGCGCCTTTGGCGCGCCCTATTATGGGATATAGCAACCAAATAGGATAAAAATTTAAAGGGAACACTCCTTTAGTTTTTATGGATGAAATGGTTAAGCTTCCCAAGATTAGTTTAGAATTGAAGCAAACTGTAAAAGGATTCTGGTATGTTGGCTCTCTGAAGATTAACGCAGAAAGCGTTGGAGAACTTGATGCACTTATATCAGAAAATGCTGCAAAGATACGGGAAAGAGTTGCCGGACTTAATGGAGAAGAAGCAAAGCAGAACAACTCTTTGCATGGCATAAAGAGTGAGAAAGAAAGGAAAGAAGAAATTCCTTTAACTCCTGAAGAAGATAAAATCTTTCATAATTTAAAGCAGTTGCGCATGATTCTTGCGCAACAAGAAGGAGTGCCGCCGTATGTAGTCTTCCACGATGCAACTTTAAAGAGAATTGCGAGAGAAAAACCTGTGGCAAAAGAAGCATTGCCGCAGATTATCGGAGAGAAAAAGTCGATTAAGTATGGTGAGCTTGTTCTTGAGTTGCTGGATAAGCATCGGATTGGAAATAGCAACCAGGATAAGCTTTTATAGAAAGAGTTGCAGTATGAACTTAGCTTTCTGAAGTTCCGACGATAAAAAAAGCCTATTTTCTGCTAATTTTCTTCTTTATAGAAGATAACTATTTCAGAAGCTAAGTTGCAGAAACATTTAAATACTCTCATGATTCGGAAAGAGTATGAATAGTGTATTTAGTCTTGGAGCACAGGCGCTTTTCAGCGCTGGTTGTTTTCATTCTGCCTAATAAGAATTCTCTTGCTTTTAAAACTACGATTCCTTTCTCTTCTATATTTAATATGTATAATGGCGGTAGTAGTTTAGTGGTAGAATGGTGGACTGTGGCTCCGCTGAGGCGAGTTCGATTCTCGCCTACCGCCCTTGCTTTTTCTGGAGAGTACAATGGTTCTTGAAACATCGAGAATTTCCTCTTCTGGTTCTGAATTCTCGAGTGTTCTCA
>CAZKON010000037.1:0-7724 GCA_964554415.1 Candidatus Woesearchaeota archaeon
TGAAATTAATAGTTGGAACTTTATAATTGCTTGCTTTGTTTCGGAGATACTGACACAAGCGAAAAGATTAAATACAAGATAAACTTTTCGGCTTAAGAATTCTCATAGGTATCCATATTTGCTATAATCCCCTATCCGGCATACAAAGGCCCGACTTCAAGAGCGCCTGCTTTTGCCTGTTTGATATACAAATCCTCAATTTTCTTATAGCGTTTTGCAGTATCACTAGACACAGATGGTTTGACTCTTGTGAATGCTTCTTCAAAGTCTTTTCTTGTGACTGTCCTGCTTTGCATGTCTCTCCGGAGAGCAGACATAGCGGCTTCTCTTACAAGACCCTCAATGTCTGCTCCTACAAAACCTTCTGTTTGTTTAACAAGTTCATCCATTCTTATATCATCAGAAACAGGAGTGTTCTTCAAATGCACGTTAAGGATTTTCTGCCTGCTGGCTGCGTCAGGCACATCAACAAGAATAACTCTGTCAAACCGCCCAGGACGCAATAATGCAGGATCAAGCATATCAGGTCTATTAGTTGCACCAATAACAGTTACATCTTTCAATCCCTCTAGACCATCCATCTCAGCAAGTAATTGATTTAATACTCTTTCAGTCACTTTCGCGCCCATATCCATCCCTCTGCGTGAAGCCAAAGCATCCACTTCATCAAAAAATATAACGCAAGGCGACACTTGTCTCGCTCGTTCAAACACTTTTCTGACACCTTCTTCAGATTTACCTACCCACATGCTTAACAAGCTAGGTCCTTTTACATGAATAAAGTTTGATTCACTTTCATTAGCAACAGCTTTCGCCAAAAGTGTCTTGCCTGTTCCAGGCGGACCATACAATAGTATACCACTGGGCGCCCTAATACCTAAGCGCTTGAAACTATCTGGACTCTTCAAAGGCCATTCTATAGCTTCCTTCAATTCTTCTTTAGTACGATCAAGACCTCCAACATCTTCCCAGCTAATGTTAGGAGTCTCAACTAAAACCTCGCGCATCGCGCTTGGTCTAACAACTTTCAAAGCATCATCAAAATCAGCAGCACAAATAACAATCTTGTCAAGAACCTCCTGGGGTATTGCTTCATCATCTTCAAGCTTCAGCTCAGGGAGAAGTTTCCTCAAAACATTCATTGCAGCTTCTTTAGTCAAAGCACTTAAATCAGCCCCCACAAATCCATGTGTTTTGCCGGCAAGTACTTCTAAACCAACATTTTTATGCAGGGGCATATTTCTGGTATGAATCTTCAGAATATTTAATCTTGACCTTTTATCAGGCACAGAGATTTCAACTTCTCTGTCAAATCTTCCAGGTCTTCTCAACGCAGGGTCAATAGAATTAACTCTGTTAGTGGCTCCAATAACAATTATCCTTCCCCTGGATTTCAATCCATCCATCATAGTCAAAAGTTGCGAAACAACTCTTCTTTCAACTTCTCCCTGTACTTCTTCTCTTTTCGGAGCAATCGCGTCAACTTCATCGATAAATATAATGCTCGGAGCGTTCTTTTCTGCATCCTCAAAGATGTCCCTGATTTTCTTTTCACTTTCTCCATAAAACTTGCTCATAATCTCAGGTCCATTCAAAAGAATAAAATGTGCTTCACTTTCATTAGCAACAGCTTTCGCCAAAAGTGTCTTGCCTGTTCCAGGCGGGCCATGCAATAAAACCCCTTTTGGAGGTTCAATCCCTAGCTTATCAAAAATCTCAGGGTGTTTAAGAGGGAGCTCAACCATTTCTCGAATTTTCTTGACTTCTTCAGTCAGACCTCCAATGTCTTCGTATGTGACTTCAGGCACAGCTTCCTCGGAAATATCAACTGCTTTTGCATTGACAACAAGCTCAGTTTCTTCAGTAATAATACTTGGTGCATTTGGAGTAGTTCCAACTACTACAAACTTCAATTGCTGAAAACCTGAAAAACCAAGCTGCCCTCCAAATAAGTCATTCAAATCCCCTATTATATCAGGAAAACCATCGTGCATCATATCTCTTCTTCTCTGAACACCTCCAAGAGAAATTATATCTCCTTTTACAACAGCTCTTCCAAGAAGTCCATTTTTGAACATCTCAGAATCTCCATGAACCATTACTCCATGTTGTGCCGGCGCAATGGAAACTTTTATTGCCGCACGAGCAGCAGCTTTGATAACAGATACATTTTCGCCAACGCCGGTCTTAGCATTCCTACGAATCAAGCCGTCAATACGTATAATCTGCTCACCTACGTCTGCAGGATAAGCGCGGTCAACAATAGCAACTGTTTCACGCCCACCTTTAACAGAAATTATATCCCCGCGTGCAAGCCCAAGTATCTTCATAATTTGCGGGTCAATACGTGCAATACCCTTATATGCATCATCCTGCAATGCTTCTACAACTTTTAATTTAATATCCTGATGTTTCATGTGGGACCTCTTGTTCTGGAATAAGCGCGCGGAACAAACTGCCCGTCTAAATCATCAAAAAGAACACTTAAAGTGCGGGCATCTTCGAAACAAAGACGAACCATATCAGTCATCTGCTTCTTGGCATGACGATGCTGTTCGTTCATAAAATCAACAATTTCTTTCGGGATGCTAATCGCGTGACTATTACCTACCATACGCAATTTAACACTAAAAGTCTTCCCCCGGAGTTCATCAAAATGAGTCACTGCTTGTAAATCTGCAGGATGAATAATCTGCTCTTTGCATTGAGGGCATTGAACAGCTCTAAGTTCAAAACCTTCTTTACTTACAAGTGTATGCTGCATCTCACATTGGCACTTCTTGCATATAATCTGAGCATCAAATATGTCTGTCATGTGATAACTTAATGTATATACTAACTCATATACACAAGTATTTAAATCTTATGGTAATGCAGTCTTCATATGGATTCACAAAAATCCTTAACAATAACCAAGCAAGAACAGAACATACTCGCAAATGATATGCTATATAGCAAGCTCATAAATAAAGGGCATCAACTAGTTATCAATCTTTATCATCTTAAAGAACTTGAGCTCTTAACACCGGGAGATGTACGAATCAAAGGGTATGAAACAGCTCTTGATTTGTTAGCGCAATTAACTGAAGGTATGAAAAATTGTGTTCTAACAGGTGGGATGGCGATTCCAGCAACAACAGGCGAGTGGTACAGAGTTCATCGCGCATTGCATCTTGGTCTTGAAGTATCGCAACTTTTGGAATTTCTAGAGCATGTAAGTAATAATAATTTTTATCTGTTTTCCCGTCTTAGGATGCGAAGATATTTAATTCCGCGTAGTCAGAAGATAGATATCTATGAGCCTGTCACACTCAAAGAGATTTCGCAGCTTGTGAATAAACAGCGCTTGGGAAAACGCTGTGGGGGGTTAGAGGACAAAACAGAGAATTTAAGGCTTATTCAGATTATTCATATTGCAGGAAACATCCAACCTCATCAGCAGCTCTTTGATTATATAGACCTTTATCTCCATTGGCAGAATGAAGAAGGATATCTCTGCTCAAATGATGACCGGCAAAGAATCGCGCCTGATTATTTCAAAGGAACAACTTATCATACAAAAAGCGGCAGGGAAATTCAGGTGGTTAATCCAGAATATCTTCGTCAGATAAAATCCGAAAGATTTGCACGAAAGAAACGCGAAACTGATAGTCTTGATTTAGAAAAAATTGCAGAATATCAAAGAGTACAATGGAAGAAGATTAGAAGGAAAGACTGATAAGTTTATTAAGAAACAGATGCTAAAATTATTTAATGTTAGTAAAAGAGGCAAGTATCCCAGAAAATATACGCTGCCAGGCTTTAAAAAGAAGTCAGCAGGAAGCAAAAAGTACTGGCGCATCAGCAAGTATAGGTGAATTGTACGCAGTACCTTTTGCTAAAGAAGTCGGAGCTCAGCCAATACAAATAGGTTTACTGAGTGCACTTTCAGGAGTTATCGCACCT
The DNA here is from genome assembly GCA_964554415.1 of Candidatus Woesearchaeota archaeon. Lineage (GTDB taxonomy): Archaea > Nanobdellota > Nanobdellia > Pacearchaeales > GW2011-AR1 > JAGVXD01. The sequence goes on from CAZKON010000037.1 coordinate 3,946, forward strand.
CTCGCTCAACTCTATGGTACCAGATTACTGGAACAAGGAAGCAATAGAAAAAAGATTGTACTCACATTTACATTGCTTCAGGCATCAATGTGGATTCCTATTGCTGCGCTTGCCATTGCGTTACATCTTGGCTATTTAGCAAATGCGGGCGCATTAATATTTATTATATTATATACCCTTTTAGTTGCACTAGGAAACATAACATTTCCTGCATGGTTCTCATGGATAGGGGATTTAGTTCCTGAAAATGAACGTGGGAAATACTTTAGTCTAAGAAACAGGATTATCGGAATAATTGGTTTGATTGTAGTTCTTGCAGGCGCTTTTGTTATGGATATTTTCAGGACGCGAGGATATCTCCTGCTTGGGTTCGCCCTTCTATTTGCCATTGCAGCAACATTCCGTCTATATTCGCTTGTAGCACTAAAGAGCCAATATGCGCCATTGTTTAAAACAAAGCAGAGCGATTACTTTTCCTTCATTTCTTTCCTTAAACGTATGGACAATTTCGGAAAATTTACGTTATATCTTGCGCTCTTCAACGCAGCGCTCATGGTCGCCTCGCCTTTCTTTGCAGTATATATGCTCGAAGAGCTTAAGTTTAGTTACGTTACTTTAATGCTCGTCACGCTCAGTTCAACTCTGATATATCTGATTACAATCCCTTTGATGGGCAGAATTTCTGACAGATATGGAAACAAACGTTTGCTCCAAATAGCAAATGTAGCATTTATCTTCAGCCCGCTGCCTTGGATGATGCTCCGCGATCCTATATTACTGATAATTATACCTCAACTTTTTGCAGGTGTTGCAAACGCAGCTTTTGTTATCGGTACAACAAACTTCACATATGATTCAGTCTCGCCGCGCCATCGCCCTCTCTGCGTAGCATACAGCAACATCATGGTAGGTGTTGGGACATTTGTCGGTGCACTACTCGGCGGCTTCATTTTGAAATATTATAACTCAGGATCAGAAGTATCTTATATATTCCTATTTGGCATAGCCGCATTCCTCAGATTTCTCGTAGCATTTATTTACCTGCCTAAGATTAAAGAAATAAAACCAGTCAAAAAATTCCCTTCGCCAGACTTTAATGTCTTAAACCCCCCAAGGGCACTCCAGCATGATTTGACTTGGATAAAAAAAGTCTTCCGCACAACATAATTTTGAGTATATGTGCATCATAGGTACATTTAAAAGTTCGACTTGCTTCTATACAATTATGTTTTTTAAGAAAAAGCAGAAAGATGAAATGAGCTGCCCGAAATGCAAGTCAGAGATTGCAGAAAAGTACAGTTTCTGTCCTTGGTGTGGGCTTCATCTTGTTAACCCCCAGAAAGAGCTGAAAGAATTTGGCATGTTGGGTCGTTCAGACATAGCAGACGATGAGATGATTAGACACGCTTTTGCTTCAAATATGAGCATGGCTGACAAATTAATCGGCTCACTCATGAACTCAGTTCTTAAAAACATCGATATGCAGGTTAGTGAAGTAGAAACAACTGAAGTAAAGAGCATACCAAATGGTATTCGTATCCGCGTCGGTGCGCCAGTTCAGCAGCGCAAACGTGAACCAAGGATTACAAATCGCCAACTGACTGAACAGCAGCTAACACGCATGAGTAATCTTCCAAGAAGTGAGGCGAGAACAAATGTTCGTCGTCTTGCAGATAAAGTAATCTACGATCTTGCAGCGCATGGTATAGAATCAACAGATGATGTATTTGTTTCAAAAACAGAATCAGGTTATGAGATTAAAGCAATTGCAAAGAACAAAGTCTATGTAAACAGCGTTCCTGTAAATCTGCCTCTCCGCGGCTTCTCTCTTCATGATAAAGGCCTGACAGTTGAGTTCGGATTGAAGTAAAGTTTAAAAAGAGATTCTTGACGAGTCTTTAAGCGTTTGCCTAAGAATGATCCCGCCAAGAGTTGAACTTGGGACCCCTGCCTTTCTGACATCTGATATCAGAGCAGTGCTCTAACCAACTGAGCTACGGGATCGTATATTTAACGCGCTCCAAACGTTTAAAAACATTTACTTTTCATCAACACACTTCTCGCCGTGCGCATATTCATACATCGGCGCCCACAAAAGACCGAAGCTGAATGCGTAAAGATATTCCTCAAGAGGCAAGCCAAAAATAATAATACCACTTAATGTACCCAAAGAATATACCTGGGAAATATAATCAGGAAACAAAAGCAAGAACAACTGAAAACCTAAGGCATATAAAAGCATAAAAAGCACCCCTCCGATAAGAGAATGCGTGAATAAATCCCGCCTGTCAATCCAAAGCGCGATGGCTCCTACAAATCCAAAAAGTATTAGAGGATAAATTGGATTCGGCTTCGCAATAGCCATTAGAATCGCTGCGGCACCAACTCCGATGCTAACTGCACGAATATGAGGATGATAGCTGCGCCGAAGCGCAATTCTCTTCCCATAAAAATAATCATAGAGAACAGTAGCAATACCACCGACAAAAAACATAAATAATATATCTTCTATTGAAAGCCCGCCAGTTATTCTTCCCAAATTAAATAGAGTATCAGGATTCCAATAGCCAGGAATTACTGCTGGTCCAAAAGATAAGCCTGCGTTGGATGCAATTTTCATTAATGAAAAACCTCCAATGATCACAATCATATATGCAAGACCGCTCCATATCATAGGTTTACGCAAATCGCTCCGCACCTTAAAGAGCGTAGCCCAGATAACTGCCAAAATAACTATTCCAATCAAATATTCATACATGAATATGTCCCCCCAGAAATTAATAAATACCAACATTCTTAAATCTATCTCTCTCTTTCTCTTCGCATGAACATGAAACAATCTCAGATTTATCTCTCTATGCTGATAATTCTGGCTTTGATTGCAACAACTTATATTGCTTACACGGCAAGTCAGGGTACTGAGCTCTGCGTCTTAGGTTCTGATTGTAAGAGCGTGCAGAACTCAGAGTACGGTTCTTTCTTTGGTGTTAAAGTCAGCGTCTGGGGCATGATTGCATTTACTCTTCTCTTCATTATTTATGGCTGGGCGCACAATTCATATAAACGTTATCGTGTATATATCACAATCGCATTTTTTGGAGCTTTGATTTCTCTGATATTCATAACAATTCAGGCATTCATTCTTAAACAATGGTGCTCTTCATGTATTATTGTGGATGCGCTAATGCTTATTATAGCTTTTCTGTCATACATTGAATTCAAAAAGCTCAGGAAATATTATGTCAAGGAACTTGACAGAAAACCGCGCCCTTCAGGGCGACGGTTGTTCCTTGAGCATCCAAAGCACGAGCGCTCTCCCAAACCACGGCTTTTAAGCCGTGGTGCGCATCGTGCTTTTGATTATGGAGAATTCCGATGATTACATCACAGAAAATCAGAATTCTCCAGACAGAGGGTTCTGAAACGATAATACTTCAATCAACAGAATCCTCAGTAACCCTGATTCGCTCGAGTTTATACGCGGCTTTAGTACATCGGCAGTATGCAACCTTCCCAAGGTTGAGAGACGGGTTCAATTCCCGTAAGCCGCATGAAACAGCTTACAAGAATTGACAATTTAATCCCGACGATGATGAATCCCAACGTTTAAAAATCTCGTAGGCTATCAAACAATATGCAAATTAAAAAAACTCTTCTTTCTTTTTGGGATTTTCTTCGCAAGGATACTTGGCCTTCGTTTCTCGTTTCTCTTATTCTTATCGTAATTTTCATTAAATTAATCTTCTTTCCAACACTTGCGATGATTACGAGTGCGCCCC
>CAZKON010000038.1:0-7137 GCA_964554415.1 Candidatus Woesearchaeota archaeon
GCCAGAATCTTGATGTAGCGAAGGCTTAGGAAATCTCTTTATTTTCTTCTAATACCCCAAGGTCTTGCCTTGGGGATAAAGAGAATTCCTAACCTCATGCATTCCACCGTTCGCTTCGCTCTCTCCACAGCAAGCTGCGGAGTATTCAACTCAAAATGTAATAAACAAGCGTCTGGTTGAGCAGATAATTATTCGTATATAAACTATATACGACTTTAATCCATTATACCCTCTCGTTCCTCTCTTGCTGCGGAGTTCCTCGGCTAAAGAGCTGCGGACTTCCTCGCTGCGGAGTCGCTGCGCTAACTCGTTGACGTACGAATCAGCTTCAGTGCTTCAATTCTCTCGGATGCTCTATGCTCTTGCCATAGGGTTCTTCACTGATTAAGCTTTATCTTGTCTATTTCTTCTTTAAAGAGATGAGCTTTTTCCTCGCCTATTATTGGAGCATAGAGCGAGACACTTGAGTGTATTGCTTTTCCAAGCGTGCCTGCGGTTTTGACAAGCGCGGCAATGTCTGCTTCTGGGAGCGAAGTTCTTGAGAGGATGCGCCAACCTTTAATCGGCACCTGTTGTATGAGCTTTTCATAAGCAAGCATACTGAGTATGTTGTTTTGGTCCAGTATTTCATCGTATGTGAGACTTTCCAGAAGGACTCGCGATTTCTTTAAGTCTAAGCGAGTGTAGTCTTTGATGACTAAATTAGTTTCTCTGTCAACACCATGCGTTAATTCTTTCAGCCTTGTTTTTAGGAGAGTGCCTTCACTGCCTGCTTCAATGGTATATCTTTTCATATCATTGGCTATTTTTTGCACTAAATGACCTTTTTGGATAACTATAAGTGCCTGCTGAAGGCTTGGATTGTTACGCACCTCAAATTTTGTCAGTTTTTCAACATTGCGATCGAAAAGTTCGCGCTGTTTTTCAAGCAGCTGTAAATGGTCATTAGCTTTTCTTAAGACCTCGTCAGTACTTTTTATTGCGTATTTGATGTTTTTATAAAAAAGAGTTATCTCATTCTTGCGCTCTGAGATGGCAATTATCAATGTCCCTGCATGTTTCGCTGTACGTTCTGCGGCTTTATGACGTGTTCCTGTTTCTGCGGTCTTTATTTTGCTATCCGGGGTGAGAAGAACGTTTGCATAATTTATGCGCTTTAGGTCTTTTGCCAGAACAATTGCCCCATCCATTTTTGCAAGCTCAATAAGACGTTGTGGGGTAAAACGACAATTAACACGAAAACCTCCGTCCAACATTGGAAGCAGCCACTCATTTTCCACTACAATCAGAGCGCCGCGGCCAGTTTTAAGTGCACCATCCAGCGCAGTTCTAAGGCCTGTACCTGGAGCAATCATCTTCAAAACAGAAAAAAACTCTTCTTCCTGTACTTTTGCATTTGGTTGTTGTATCTGAACAATTGTCTCTTGCACTTCTTTTTTTATCTCTTTTTCTGTATAATTTTTCTCTTTGGTGTTTTTTCTTTCAGCGATTTTTTCAGCTTCAATCTCTGCTTGTAGGTTCATGAGTTTAATACAGGTAGGTTATATTTAAGCTTATTCTTGGGGTTTGCCGACGGGATAATCTTTGATATGGATTAAAAAATAGCCTCTTTTTCTTTTGACATGTCAGGAATTGCGCATGCGCACGCTCCCTGCTTTAGCTCGTGAGTAAACAGCGCAATTCCTGAGCATGCTCAAGAACCACGCCACGCCACCTACTTTAGTGGGTGGTTCTTGACACTGAGAAAATGGGTTTGCGCACGCTCTGCGGCTTTAGCCCAGAGTAAGCAAACTCATTTTCGAGGTCTGAAAACACCAAGAACTTCTGTTCTTGGGTGCGTTCAGAAACTGAAAGTTTCTGACGACTCAAAGAACCTCTGGGTTTTAACTCAGAGTTTTTCAGATGTCAGGAATTGCGCATGCGCACGCTCCCTGCTTTAGCTCGTGAGTAAACAGCGCAATTCCTGAGCATGCTCAAGACACCAAGAATTCACGGAATTCTTGGATGCGCTCAGAAACCAGTGGTTTCTGACGACCCCTGACACGCCCCAGACTTTAGTATTTATCCTCCACAACCGCATCCTCTACCATTAGCCCCGCAAGTCATCCCGGAAGAGAGGGTTGTTTGAACATAATTTGACTTTGATCCATCTGATTCTAAAACAGTAAGTGTTCCTTTATACATATTCATTGAACAAGCAATATAAAAAGTTCCTGCTTTATTTGGGGTAAACTTTAAAGTATTATCTTTAGAATTGAAAATCTTTCTAATGTTCAATTCTGAACTAATGATTGATTTGGAGCATCCAGGCATTCTGGTAACATCTGCTTCTAACATCACAGGCACGCCTTTCTTGACACTTGATGGCTTAAAAACATATTGTGCTCCCTCAACATACATTTTAACAATTTGAACGTCGCCGGAAATAGTGCCTGTATTATTGTTAATTACTGCTCCATTAATATCATTCACTATGCTGCTTCCAGAATTCAAAAATAATCCAGCCAAGACTATAACAATAAAAATCATGCCCGTCCAAAGTGTACTTTTCTTTATTATCATATTAATTATTAACCAAACAACGCGCTTCTTGGTCCAAATACCATTAACCATGTTGTTATTATAATAAGAATAAATGTAATCATAATTGTCACGCTGTGATCTTCTTTCCTTTGTCTTTCATTCTCTTTCATCTCAAAAAAAATCATATAATTCAGGCTTATTGAAATGACCGCCATAAATATTGAAATGACTATTGTTGCCAGTTTAAGATTATCATTTAATAACATAACTGAGGTCATTGCTCCCATCAGTCCACCCATAAATCCAGCCATGATCCCTTCCATGAACCCCATAATCCCACAACATGAGCCAGTCCATACACCTAATACAGAACCGACAATCATTCCAAACAATCCTCCAATAAACATCCCATTTGTTGCACCTATGAAATAACCGCTCATAAATCCAGCTACCATCCCTGCAGTCATTCCAATCATCATACCAGACATGCAATTAAAGTTTTTGTAAGCTCTTACTTGTCTTACCGTTGGCAATATTAAGGCATAATTTATCGCTGCTAAAAATAAATAAAATCCGTACTTTGGAATGAAATTATTTACATTTCTGAGAATTAGTAAATATAGAACTCCTATAACGATGAAAGAAGTAACTAAAGAATAAAAGACAGTTTTAAGAAGATCCCCTTCAACTCTACTTCCGTTTAATTCTTTAGTGAATTGTTTAAATGACATATTAATTTGTGGAATAATGATTATATAAGTGCTTGTGTGAAACTAATTTCAGCTCTATATCTTTGTCTTCCTTAATAAGTTCGCATTTGCAACAATGCTTATTGATGATAATGCCATAGCTAATTCTGCGACTATTGGATTTAATACGCCGGCTACTGCGAGAGGAATAGCTATAACATTATACCCAAACGCCCAGAATAAGTTCTGTTTTATCTTTCTGAATGTTGCTTTTGATAAGTTTATTGCCTGAACAACCCCTATTAATGATCCTTTAACAAGCACAATATCCCCTACTTCAATTGCTATGTCGCTCCCCGAACCCATGGCAATGCTAACATTGCTTTGTTTTAGAGCAGGGGCGTCATTTATCCCATCGCCTACAAATGCAACCATTTTTTTCTTCTGCAATTCCTCAATTTTCTTTGCCTTTTCATCCGGAAGAACATTTGCTATCACTTCGTCAATGCCTACTTGTCTAGCAATGGCTTTAGCTGTTGTTTCGTTGTCTCCTGTAATCATAACTGTTTTATATCCTCTTCTTTTTAAGGTGCCAATAGCCTTAACAGAATCCTCTTTTACAGCATCAGCAACTGCAATAGCACCGATAACTTTGGTGTTTTCCGCAACAATCATGGTAGTTTTACCTTCTTCTTCCCATCCTTTAATCTGTTTTTCTATTGTTTTGAAAGAGATGCTTTTTTCATTCATTAATGTCCTATTTCCAATTGTTATATTTTTACTTCCAAGTTTTCCTTCCAGCCCCCTGCCCCTTACCACAGAAAAACCAGCAAACTTCTTATAATTCTTTAGATCTGCCTTTGTGACTATCGCTTTAGCAATCGGGTGTTCACTTAGATGTTCCAAACTTCCTGCAATTTCCCAGAAATGGTTTTCATTGATTTTAGTGATAAAATCAGTAACTTCAGGTTTTCCCTTGGTTATTGTACCTGTTTTGTCAAATGCAATTGTCTTAACTTCTTTCATAGTTTGAATTGCTTCCCCTTTTCTGATTAATATCCCTCTTTTTGCTCCCATCCCTGAACCAACAGTCAGAGCTATTGGGACGGCAAGACCTAAAGCACATGGACAGGCAATGACCAGAACTGAAATTGCAGCTCCCATAGCTATTCCCCAATCGTTTGAGAAAACAACCCATCCAATAAACGTGAGTATAGACAGAATTAATATCGCAGGAACGAATATATTGGTTACTTTGTCAGCAACCTTCTGAATAGGCACTTTTGTGCCCTGAGCTTCTTCAACGAGATTAATAATATGAGCAAGGAATGTGTCACTTCCTATTTTAGTTGCTTTTACATAAAGAATGCCATCCTGGTTAATTGTTGCTCCGATAACCATATCTTTAACTTTTTTTTCCACCGGCATGCTCTCTCCCGTAATCATGCTTTCATCAACTGCGCTTTGTCCTTTGATGATAATGCCGTCGGTTGGAATCTTTTCCCCTGGTCTAACAACTATGATATCGTTAATCTTAACTTCACTTATCGATATTTCTACTTCTTTTTTACCTCTTAAAATTCTTGCTTTTTTTGCACCTAATTCCAGGAGTTTTTTTATCTCCTGGCTTGCTTTGCCTCTAGCTTTAGTTTCTATAAACTTTCCCGCGATGAATATTGCCATAATCATAGCAGAAACTCCGGAATAATCCTGTATGTCAATGAAAAATGCCAAGATTCCTGTTGCATAAGCTATAATTGTTCCAAGCGCGATAAGAGAGTCCATGCTAAAATAAAAATTAATAAATCCTCTTGTCCCTGCCTTAATAGTTACCCATCCGAAGAAAAATATAACCGGGAATCCGATAAGCAAAATAATAAGAGAAGTAAGCTCACCAAGAGGCATTATATTAAAGAATCTTTCTAGTATCATTAGTATTGCAATTGGAACTGCAAATACCCATGCGCCCCAGAGTCTTCTTTTCCAAAGCCGCATTTCTTTTTCTTCAAATGATTCAGTATGATATTTATGCTCCATAATAATTATCCTGATTTTACTTCTACTGCCTTATATCCTGTCTTTGCAACTGCTTGTTTTAATGAATCTTCAGAAACATTGTCTTCAACTTCGACAATGCTTTTGTTCGTCATCAAACTAACTGAGACATTTTTTACTCCCTGCACTTTTTTTAAACTGCGCTCAACATTTCCTGCACAGGAAGCACAGTGCATTCCAGATATTGTTATTTTAAATTTTTTCATTTTCGCCTCCTTTCATCAGCAAGCTGTTTAATTAGCCATACTATAAACAGCACCAGAGTAATTAAAACTAAGAGCATAATCAACCAACTAAATATCCACATGGAAGCAAAGCCTCCATAAAACCCGTTCATCATCCCGTACATTCCGCCATAGCCTCCATAACCCATCATTCCAAAACCGCCCAAAGCTAAGAAAATGAGCAATAAAACTATCACTGCAATAACAATATTGTTTTCTTTATTCATTCTTTTTTACCTTATTTAAAATATGAACACAGTAATTTGACATATGCTTATCAATCATCTTCATCAAAGGAAGTATAGTTTTACTATTAATCCGATAATATCTGAATTTTCCTTTCACATTTACCTCTACGAAGCCGCATCTTTTAAGTCTTGCTAAATCATGCGATATGGAAGTCTGAGCCTCTTTTAATATATCTATAATCTCGCTGACATTATTTTCACCGTCGCGCAGGAGATTTATTATTTTCAGCCTGGATTCTGAGACAAGGGTCCCGAAGAATATCTTATATGCTTCATATATTTCTTTTTCGTTCAGATTTTTCTTATGAATGCGGTTTAATATGTATCTGTTTTTCATATGAGGATGTGATACATGTGACTATTTAAAGATTTCTATCGCCCGCAATTTCCGCAAGATAAAGCGCTTCACAACCAAATTTATTTCGAAGAGAAAAGCGTAAGAAATTGGGAAGAGCATTATCTTCGTTAGTCTCTAATTTTAATCGTTTGCTGCATGATAATGGGTTCACTGAACGGCTTTGCTGCATTCTGCGCACGGAAATCAAGATAGACAAACACCATGTTGATAGCAGGGATAAGATAGAATGCCTCAGAAAAGCGTAACCGCGCAGGATTTTTGCCATTACCCCAGTACTCTGCAGTGCACCGATACTGCTTCGCAGGACCGAGCAGTTCCTGTGAAACAATGCCTGCGCGTTCAAATGCATATGAATACGTCGTGCTCCCTAAATGGTTTGTATACGCAGATAGGTGCCGTGGTTCGACTAAGATTTCATTGGTTTCATATCCAAAGACATCATAAGGATCGTCGCGCACAATACGAAAATGAATATTCTTAGAAATATCTCTTGGCACCATGGGTTCGGCTACATACATCAAGCCAAGAGGCTCTGCAGCGTGAAATGCATTGGTGTACGAAAGTTCATCGCGCGCGTTCCATGTATAGGCAACGAAAGGGTGCTGAGCGTTTTGCACTGCTGCGTTGAGGGGGTTATAGGTTCGGCGGAGCTGCAACGTTGAGCATCCACTAGTGAGCAGTGCTGCCACAAGAGTTCCAGCCAATAGTGAAGAGCTTAATATTTTTCCCATGCGTTGGGGATATCTTTATAGAATAAATACTTTTAGATGTTAGAAAGATATATATTATTTACGTGCTTGCAGAGTATTTTTGTGAAGTGTATAGGCAGAGACTCAAAACTTCCAGATAGACACCCACAGAATTTTATTGCTAATCGCACAAAAGCGGTAACTGATGCTCAAAAGTTACTTGAAGATAGACTTAAAGGATGGAGACGTGTAGATGCAAGTTATATTCCTTCAGCAGAAACTATTTATGCTTTCAACTAAGAATAATGTATCTTTGAAACGTCAAGATTTACGTTTGCGCAATCCCCCTAC
>CAZKON010000039.1:0-6687 GCA_964554415.1 Candidatus Woesearchaeota archaeon
CCAGAATCGGGGAGAACTAGCGTATGTGGAGTCTTTACGAGCTCAGGAAGCACTCAGAAAGGATAAAACCCTGATGTTATTCGCGCAGGATGTTCTTGAAAGAATTAAACTTGATTATTTCATTTTTCTAGTCTTTGGCTCATTTGTTAAGAAGGCAAGTTATCGAGACATTGATGTCTTATTCATTATTGAGGATGAGGCAAAAGTACATGAAAGTGAAAAAACTCTCCAGAATATCGCGGGAAATTTCAGCAAGAACTTCGAAATTCAGGTGATCTCTACATTAAGCGCACATGAAATGCTTTCTAAAAGAGAAAAGGTTAATATAATGAATGAGACTTTGAATAAGCATATTCTTCTCTTTGGAGCTGAATATTATTATAGGATGGTAAAAAATGCTCGATGAAAAGAAAGTAAAGGAAAGTTGAAGTTTCTGCCCTTCATTCTGAAGTCATTATGCATTCCATATCACTAAAGAAGAATGTTGGCAATTATTGTATTTCTTGCAAGACGAAAATGCTGTGGAAATTGTGCCCTTTCATGGTGTCAAGATAGTAATTGCTTTATCTACAAAATCGTGAGCGTTCTTGATCGTTTTGTTAATCAGGTCTAAGGTCGTCGCTTCAGTCACTCCATACTGTGCGGTCTCTCTATCTTTTCGTGCCTTGCTTAGATTGTGTATTTCTTCATGGCTCAACGAAGCTGATTTTAACATTTCTACATACTGTTGTTCCAGAAGTTTCTTTTTGACAAAGAAATGTTCGAGACCTTCAATGGCTGCAGTATGTTGCTTTGTCTTGTATCCTATTTTAGCCAATAATGCTGTTGCCGCGAGATACATGGCATAATATCCTGTGACAATGATCCAATCATCGGAAGTATAATCTGGTGGGAGATTCAACAAGGTACGTGCTTCCTTATTGTCCTTGAGTACAAGAAGCAAGTCCATAGTGATGAGATTTGTTTGTGCCTTCCCAAGATATTTTAAATTAAGATGAACAATCGAAGTATCCTTCACTAATCCTCCAGGTATTTTTTCCTTCATCATGGCAAGTATGCGTTCTCATACACAAGATCGCCTCCTTTAAAAATAATCCCATATTGAACGAGGTCATGCCAGAATTCTTTATTTTCATTTTTTATTTTCATAAATTCTGTTCGTGGTAAGACTACTGCGTGAAATTCTTTTCTTTTGAAACGATGGGTCAATGCTTTAATTTCTTGTTCAACTTTCTCTTTTTCAGAGCTGACGCAGAGTACATCTATATCGCTCTTGTCACTCTTATTTCCTTTTGCATAACTTCCAAAAATGATAAGTGTCTCTATTTTGTCATGAGGCAGTTTTTCTAAAGCAAAGACTAAGGTGGGATACTTTTTTGAGAATTCTCGTACTCTGTCAATGATATAATGATAAAATGCTAGTTTAGAAAACCAGTTTTTCATATCCAAGGTATAGACTATAGTCTTCCCTACTCTTCTTTCTATCAGAATTCCTCTTTTCACCAGATTTGATGCTGTACGATGCATGGGTTCATGTGAATATTTGGCGCGTGTTTGCAATTCATTGAGGGTTTTTTCGGTTCCTCCAGGAAAGAAAGACTTCAAGATAGCTAAAGAAGTTTTATCTAACCCTTCATCTAGAGTGTTTGTTTTATTTGCCATTGTATCTATTGGATAGCCAACTATATAGTTGTTTTACCAACATTTAAACCTTTCGGTCTGCTGAAGGGTTTGGCAAGTCATTGTTGGTTTTGCATGCGTTCAAGCATTTTCTTCTGTAACAAAGCCCAAACCTCTTTGGACAGAGCAAAGCGATTTAATGAGACGATTAGGAAGATGCTGGGGAAGTAGTTGCATAAATCTATCTTATAGCATACGGATTAATGGATGTGGAGAGTTTTATTTTTTGCTCGAGAATTGCAGAGATAACTTTCGTTTTCTCAGAGCTCTTTCAATCATTCAAACTCTATCTTTCCAGTTTCTTCAATACGTGCGACCTGCCAGTCGTATTTTTTCTTAATAATCGCTTCACGAATTCGCTTTCTTGATTCATTAAGAGTTTTGAGATTATGTTCTTTTGATAAGAAAAGTACATCTTTTATTATTCCTTTCTTATTCATACCATTAAAGACGACAAAGTCTATTGGGTTGAGAATGGGCTTAACATCAAATGGATCAAGATGTAAAGCACGTATCGAAGGGAGAATTGCTTTATTGAATCCCTTCTCAGCTTCTTTTCTACCTTTTTCTCTTTCAATCTCACGGAGCTTCTCTTCTTGCTCCTCAAACTTTGCTTCTTTCTCTCCAAGTTTTAGCTCTTCTTTCTGATACTCGTCAAGCCACGTTCGCACACCCTGTCCCTTCACTTTAATATGCAAATCTGACAATCTATAAATCCCTACGCAACACGGGCAATTTTTTCTGAATCTCTAATGCTTCCTTTGGAAGAAGTTTTGTTCCATCAAAAAGAATTGCATCGGAAAGCTTGAACTCTTCACCACAGGGACATATTGCATATAAATCAGATTCTTTAAGTTTGAGAATTATCTCTTCAGTTTCCATGGAATCATAGATTTTTCTTGAGATATAAACTTATTGATCTGATGACACAAAGTCGTTTTCACTAAATTCTGTTCCCAGAATACTTCTAAAAACATCTCGGATAGTTAAAAGATGAGTTGCAGGAGTTATTGTTACTTTATCAATCCAATGAGTATGAATGGGTTTTTGCAACTAATATTGAAGAGATATTGCTTGAGAATTTAGTCATAACATACAAAAAAAGATGGAGAATAGAAACTCAATTCAGAGTTCAGGACGAAGCAAGGATAAAATGCAAATCAAAAGAGATGCAAATAAGGTACTTCTTTTTCTTGTTTGAGCAAATGCTCCAAACAATTTGGATTTGCTTTTACAAAGATGAATCTTCATTTAAAGAGTTTGTAATCGAATTAGCGAAAATGTCCAGAAAATGGACTAAAATTCAAGAGAGATAATCTTCAATTGAACCAAAAATATTCTTTGAAGGGATATCATTATTCTTTCTTGAGTTTTCTCAGGATAGGCTTGCCTATCCTGTTTTTGTCTTCTGTTTCGGAGATACTGACAAAGCAGATAAACTTAAAAAGGGGTCTTTCTTCATTTTCATGTATCAAGCAGGTTTCGTTTCACAACGCTCCTGTATTGGTAAGAAGTAAATGGAATGCAGGAGGTTAGAATGAAAGTATACGCAGGCAACTTGCCCTTTAGTGTTACTGATAAGGATTTGGCAGCTATGTTCGAGCAATTTGGTCAAATCACTGAAGCAGTCGTTATTAAAGACAAGTTCTCAGGTCGATCAAAAGGTTTTGGCTTTGTGACCTTTGCCGAAAAAGCATCTGGCGAAAAAGCCATTGCTGAAATGAACGGTAAAGACGTACAGGGCAGAGCTTTGACGGTCAACGAGGCAAAGCCTATGGAACCACGCGCAGATCGCGGGGATAGAGGCGATCGAGGCGGTGGATTCAACAGACGACGCTTCTAAACCCAGATTTTCTGGGTATTTTTTATTTCAATTTTTTTCCATGTTCTTCAGAAAAGTATCAGTAACCGCTGTTCCCCGAAGATTACAGCCGACGTATTTAAAGCACAATCGCTGTAAAACATTGTATAATAGTTATAACGCGGGGCATAAATAATTGAACGCTGCTTTTATATCCCGCGAATACCTCAAGAATGCTAACTGTTGCATTCTTGAAGGCCATCAAGAACTGAAAGTTCTTGAGGTATTAACAGACAATCTGTTTAATTATTTGGGTCTGTTAGTATATATACAAAAGCTCCTTGCGGTTATACCAAGATGGTAGTACGCCCACGCCACATTTCTACTAATTGAACAGGGAATTACCATAAAGGATTTTTACACAAGTCTCTGAAGAGTAAGTGAAGAACCCTATGGTAAGGAACTTAACGAAAATTCCACCTCATCAAGAATCGGAAATTCTTGAGTGCCGCCAAAAACTTAAGTCCTTGAGGTTTAAGATGGGGTGGCGCATCGTTTTTTTGATGTCGAGGAGCCTCACAAACCGCGCCCTTTAGGGCGGCGGCTCCTCGAGCATCCCAAAGTCTCAGACAAACCCCGCACTTTAGTGCGGGGTAAAACGCAAAGACTTTGTGATTTATTGAACATTTGCTGAATTATTAGCCTAACTATCTGTCAGTTATCGGGTTCACCCTATAGGTATATTTAAATATTCTTGCATTTATTTCTTATTCATGGCAGAGACAATAGACCGGCAGGATGCAAACAAGGCTCTTTGGATTGCCGGGGGCATTATTGTTGTTTTTGTAGTTGCTTTGTTTACAAACGGCTTTGGATTGTTAGGAAACGATAAACCTAATGATGACAATGGAAGAACGGGAGAGTTTGTAAAACTAGCAATTGGAGATGCGCCGACGCTCGGAGAGCAGAACGCACCAGTTATAGTTTATGAGTTTTCTGACTTTTCGTGTCCCGTATGTGCAGTTGCCGCCGGTTTGGCAGATTCTGGACAGGAAGGCTGGACAGCCCCAGTGCCTGCTTTGAAAGCAAAATATGCAGAGACAGGCAAGGTAAGATTTGTGTTTAAGTATTTCCCGGGACATGGGACAGGAAATGCAGCACATCTTATCGGATGGTGTCTGAACGAGCAGGGTTTGTTCTGGAAATTCCACGATGAAGCATTTAAACAACAGTCAAAAGTTACAAGCATGAGTTCCATGAAAACGATTGCCAGCAATTTAGGAGCAGACATGGAATCTCTGGATGCCTGCATTGCTTCTCAAAAATACAATGCTTTACTTGGACAAGACAAAGCAATGGGTCTGTCAAATGGTGTGAAGGGAACGCCAACGTTTTTTGTGAATGGAAAGATGCTCACCGGTGCGCAGGACTTTGTAGTTATAGAGGACTTGATTGAAAAAGAACTTGCTAAAGCTAAATAATAGATAATTGTCTTTCATATAAATCGGCTTATACAATTTGCTATAACCTAAGGATTTTTAAGATATGCTCTTATAGTATCAGATTCGAATATTCGGACACGGATACCGATACTATATTCGAGAGAAATTAGAAAATAGTCCGAAAATTGATTTCTCTCGCTATAAATACACATAATCTTTATATAGAAGCCACTCTTTAATAAAAGATGGTAAAATTAATGACTTTTTTTCTTTTCGTTCTAGGAATCTTAGCTATGACTGCAGTTGTTTCCGCGTACCCTCCCTATATGTATAAAGAGAATTATAATGGGCGTGTATTTTATACTCAGGCAGACACAGGTATGATGTTTGGTTCGTATACATATAAGACAATGTACAGAGAATATCCCCAGTTTATAACGAAAAATCGCGCTTACTTTGTTGATACTGAAAGAATTCGGTTTGCGCAAACTCCTGACTTTAGTCTGCGAGCGAGCAAACCGAATTCTCGAGGTGCTCAAGAACCCGAGTACATTCCAGACTTCAGTCCGCGGGTTCTTGGCAATATTGATTATCCTCGTTACGCAATGAATCGTAGGTCTGGAAAAGTTTACTATATACAACGCTCTTAAAGATTGAGCAATTTCTCATAAAGAAGTTATTCTCCTTCTGCACGCTCACCAGTTATTCTATCCAGATTCTAAGAAGCGCAATACCTAAGAGCGTTAGATTTAAATAGATAGTTACTACTTTAAAATTATGAACAAATCGCGCTTACTCGTTTTCGTAGGGTTGGTACTAATGATTTTCTTAAGTATGGTATATTCTGCAGAAGCCATCTCAATAGTTCGTACTCAATCCAGCCCCGGTTCTGGCCCATACATCCAGCAGTACACAGTACAGAGCACACCTTCATGTTCAACGATTGGGCGTACATATACAAAATGCAGGCAAGATTATTCTTCGATAGCTTATGCTCCACCAAGAGCCGATACAAGTTATTCAGCAACATTAAAGTATGCGGAATCTCCAGGAGAAGAAAGATATCCTCAGGAAACAATGCGTGTCAATAGAAATTCTCAGGCAACTAACACTAATTTTGATAAAGCAGCATCTTCTTATGATTACCGCGGACCTATTTATGAAAGACGCATCATCTCGACAGACGATTTTATCCATGATGTATCAGCAAAATCAGGCTTTTTCTCCTCAAACAGCAAGGACCTTACAACGCGCTCAATCAGAAGCGAAGTAGTTGAGAAGTATGTTGGAGCAACAGAATCTTTGTATACAAACAGTAATAATAATAGAGTCTCTACGCAAAGCGCAAGCGATACAAGTACGCGCTCATATGACGGAGGATTTTCATTTGGCAAGCAGCGGATATTTGATGAGACAGAGTACGCAAGGGACTCATACTCAGGAGAGTATTATTATCGTCCAGTTTTCTCTCAAAAAGGTTACTTCAACTGGAAATATTAAAGATTTTGCTACAATCTCCCAGAAATAAAGAGATTTCCTAAGCCTTCGCTACATCAAGATTCTGGCAATTGAATCTTGAGTGCCGTCAAGGTTTGGAAAACCTTGAGGTCCCCACAGCAAGCTGATGGGGTATTACGCTCGGCTTCGAGACGGAAATCTCTAATTTCAAACTGGCGCAGCAAGCTGCGGGGTATTACACCCAGTTTGAAATCAAAAAAACGATGCGCCCTCCGCACCTTAAAACGTCAGAAACTTTCAGTTTCT
>CAZKON010000040.1:0-6073 GCA_964554415.1 Candidatus Woesearchaeota archaeon
TACATGCCCCTGCCGGGATTTGACCCCGGGTTTAGGCCGTTCTCCACCGTCTCAATACACCGAGAATCGTAAGATTCTCGGGGCGCTCAAGAACCACTGGATCTTGACGTGAGACGCTGGTAAATTTTCAGTGCCTGTCCAAAGCTGGACTGAAGTTGTTGTCTCGACGACTATAACTCCGGCGATGCGAGAGGGCCTCGTCCTTGACCACTAGACTACAAGGGCATAAAGAAACAGAGTAGAGATGGTTTAAAAGTGCTTTGGTTGTCAGCGCGAGATAAACAGAACAATAAAAACTCCCAGTGTATTCATGATAAAACTAAGAAGTGCAAGGTTTTTGGTTTTAACTGTGGTAATCCCGGCGAGCATTGAAATGCCAATCTCATCAGGAAGCGGTGAAGCGAGGATAATTCCTGCAGCCATATAAAGAAGATAGATGCGTATTTTTGCAGCGAGATTATTTGTAAAGGTTTTGATAATCATTTGAAATGGGCGTGTTTTTTGCAGGCGCGTGAATTCATCCATGAAAGAGAATTTGATGAACATATAAATGCAGAGATCAGAGACGAGTGCACCAATTCCTCCAATGATTGATGCAATAAAAATATTTGCTGGATTGAGCGTGGCGAAGAGACCTATAGCAAATGGAGTGGTGAAACCAAAAGAGAAAAGCAAACCTGCAATAAATATACCTATATACCCAAACGCGCCAAACGAATTTAAGAATGAGGAGATGGCAGGCAATGTAAAAACATAATATGCGGCAATAATTGAGGTGGCGAGCAAAACAAGTTTAGGGTAGGTAATTCTGCACCACCGAAGCATACGAAGCGGCGCAATTGCTGTGCTTTCTACGGTTTCCCTAGTCATTTCTGTCATTGTTGTTCTTTATTCTCAATTCTCACTATAAAAATAGCCCTGCCAGGATTCGAACCTGGGTCACAGGCGCCAGAGGCCTATATACTTGACCACTATACGACAGGGCTATTGATTTGAGAGAGCGACAAGGTGTTTTAAAACTTTCCTTAGAAAGTTTTTTATATGCAGTTCTCATTTAATAAAAAGAGGAAAAATGGTTAACTGGATTCTTATAGGCATTCTGGTATTGGCTGCGATGATTATTCTGAAATTTAAAGAGATAAGGCATCAGGCAGGGATATTTTTTGGTCTCGCACTGCTTGTGTTTCTTATCCTTACATTCGGAAGAATCTCTGTAGTATATGATGTCAATCTGAGTACATACGACGGATTTATGCAAGCAAGCAAGCTTTATATGGCTTGGCTCAAGCATGCATTTGGTAATGTGGTGGAAACAACTGCATATGTAGTAAAACAAGACTGGAGTCTCAACAATAGTGCCTTGAATGTGACTAAACCATGATTCGCCTAGGACTTGCGTGCGTACTATTTTTTGTGATTGGTGCATTGTTTATCGTAAGCAATGAGAACTTATCATTAATTAATCCCGAAGAAAGAACTGATTTTGTTCAATTGTATGCTCTCTGGCTCTCCTCAATTAGTAAGAACATACAGCAGATTACCGGACAAGTTATTGCAACCGACTGGATTCCTGATAGTGAACAGAATATTAGTAAATAAGTAAGTACCTAAAAAGAAAATATATACTAATAAACGGTATATTTTTATATGCTTTTTGTGACACAATACTAAGCCTCTATAGCTCAGCCGGTTAGAGCGCAGCATTGGTAAAGAGAATCTTCTGTTTTCCGTTTCTGGAAAAAGAAGTTCCAAGAATGCTGAGGCCCCGGGTTCAATTCCCGGTAGAGGCTTTGAGATTTAGTTAAGGTCACGGAAACGTGACTTGAACAGGCGTCCTTTCTATTTTTTTTTATATTCCTCAAAATTGATTGTCTCCATCGTCTTTCCCTTAAATTTTGAAAAGCGAGGTCTTAATTCAACCACAATTTTCTGAAAATTGTTTACATTAAAATCATTCATAGCATATCTAAAAGTCGCAAAATTCCAAGTTGAGAGAATAAATCTGAATACAATGATCCCGCCCGGATTTGAACCGGGGACCCCCGCCTTTCTTACGCAGGGGGATGTTTTCCCCCGACGCTCAATCTTCCTTTGCAGGAAATGACGATACTGCTCTAACGAACAGCACTCATATAAGAGCGGTGCTCTAAACCGGGCTGAGCTACGGGATCACTCAACTTAAAGATAAAAGAATGTATTTAAAGATTGGGTTCACCCATTCTTCAGAAGTAGATGACTTCTCCAGAGTGCAAACACGAATTTATATAATAGACGCAAGTATGAAAATAATGATTGTTGGTGTCACAGGACCAATTGCTTCTGGAAAGAGTGTGTTTGCGGAAATGCTCGTCGAGAGGGGCTTTATTCGCATGACACTTTCAGAAGAGGTAAGAGAAGAATGCAAACTCAGAGGATTACCGATTGAACGCAAAATTCTACAGGATTTAGGAAATGAACTGCGCATTAAGCAGGGTAATGGTTACTGGGCGCGCCGTCTTCTTGCAAAAATGCACGCAGATAAAAACTATGTCATTGAAGGAATCCGCAATCCCGGAGAAATAGAAGAACTTAGAAAAGAACGCAACTTTGTTCTAATAGGTTTCACTGCGCCTGAAGATTTTCGTCTTAAATGGATTCTGAAAAGAAACAAAGACAGTGACCCAAAAACAATTGAAGGAATAAGGATAATAGACAGGCGAGATAGAGGCATAGGAGAATCTGCTCACGGTCAGCAATCAGAAGCATGCTTCGCAATGGCTGATGCTTATATAATCAATAACACCACGCTTGATGACTTACGCCTAAAAGCAGCTGATCTTGTGCGGCAGCTCAGATGTTGAGAGTCGTAGAAAAAAGTTCCATAGGAACTTTTAAATTCCCCTCTTCCCCCTGCTTCTTCATGCTAATAGGTCTTGTCGGCCGCCCAAACTCTGGAAAAAGCACGTTCTTCAAAGCAGCAACGCTCGTCAACGTGCTCATTGCAAATTATCCGTTTGCAACAATTAAAGCAAATCATGGTATGGCGTATGTCAAAATCAAAGACCTTGCGGCAGAATTCGGTAAAATATCAAACCCCCGAGAAGGCTACATAAAAAACGGATGGAGATTTGTGCCCTTTGAACTTATGGATGTCGCCGGCCTTGTCGAGGGCGCATCACGAGGCAAGGGGCTCGGCAATGAATTTCTCAATGATCTTTCAGCAGCAGATGCTTTCATTCACGTTGTGGATCTCTCCGGAGAAACCGATGGTGAGGGCAAGCCTGCTGAAAATTACGATCCTGTAAAAGACATTCAGATCATAGAAAAAGAACTTGACTTCTGGTATCTTGGAATTCTTAAGAAAGTTTGGACGAGTTTTGCAAGAACAGTTGAGATGCAAAAACAAAAGTTTGAGCAATCCGTAGCCAAGCAATTCTCAGGGCTTAAAGTTACAGAAAGCGACGTCAGGTATGCGCTCTTAAAGTCTGAACTGAATCCAGAGTACCCCACACAATGGAGCGAAGAGCAGCTCGCTGCATTTGCCCGGCTGCTGCGCAAAACAACAAAGCCCATGATTCTTGCAGCGAATAAGATAGACCGGCCGAATGGGAAGGCAAACTACGAGCGCATCAAATCCATGTTTGAGTATCCGATTGTTTCCTGTTTTGCCGACGGTGAGCTTTCTCTAAGGCAGGCAGATAAAGCAGACCTCATTTCCTATATTCCGGGAGAAAAAACATTTGACATCAAAAAAGAAATGAGTGTAAAACAAAAATACGCTTTAGAACAGATTCAGAGAATTATGAATGAATTCGGAAGCACTGGAGTCCAGGAAGTGCTCAACAGGGTAGTCTTTGATATAATGAAATACGTAGCCATTTATCCTGCTGGCTCCAGCTTGACTGATAGCAAAGGCAATATTCTGCCTGATTGCTTCCTCATGCCGCCAGGAACAACTGCTCTTGATTTCGCCTTTCGTCTCCATACAGATATTGGCAAAGGTTTTGTAAAAGCAATTGACATAAGAACAAAACAGGCAGTAGGAAAGGACCATATCCTTAAAAGTGGCGATGGATTAGAGATTATGACTAAATGATATTATCTACGCCAGTTTGTCCGAGGCTCTTGTGTTTGGTGAATGCACCAATAATGAAAAAACTGAGAATTTGCTTTTTGAAATTCTGTAAGGATTTGATGATTCTCTGGAACATTACAGGCGCGAAGTGCATGGACTGCTCTGCGAAGATATTTTGTAATATCTTCAACTCGCTCGCCCGTTCGTTTTTGGGATTGATAAATATATCCTTTTCGAAGCGCCGTAATGTAATTTTTAGCAGTTCCAAGAGTCATACCAAACATATGACGGTGAAGATATCGTGCAATATCAAGGCACTTCATGCCTTCTGCCCTCATGAGTTCAGTATAAAGTCTGCCAATATTGTCATAGCGTTGTTTTCCATTCAGAAAAGGTCGTGGAACTTCCTCTGTCTGAAGAGACTCAAGGAGAGAATCTTCAATAGGTGCCTTTAATTTACCCGCAACCATTCGATACTCTTCCAATTCCTGCATATCTTGGAAAATCTTTTCAGGAGAACCTAAATAGCGCGCATACTCGTTTCCATCCATAAGATAATAGTATTTTCTTTTACCCTTCCGAAAAGCACGTAAATGCATACAGAATCAAATAAGATAGTAGTTATAAGGATTTCTCTCCTTGTATTTAATTGTTTTTCGGTTATAGATGACTGCATGGGATGCATGACATGTTTTGGCAGTTATCTATTAGAGAAATACGCACAAAATGTAACCTATCCTGCGCAGTTCTCTATACATCCCATAATTTAGGCGCTCAAAGCGTGTTCTTGCAACAAGTGTAATAGAACACGCACCGCAAAGATTGCGTGTCCCATCAGAAACCATTTGTTTCTGATGGCTTCAGGGATTTCTAATCTCTGACAGTGCTCAAAGACACATGTCTTTGACATGTCGGGAATTGCGCCCTCATAAAGGATATTTTTGGGATGTATAGAAAATTGCGTTGATTTGAATAAGCTTTGTACGCAATTTTCTATCTGGATAATTGCAGAAAACGTACTTTAATTAATGCAATTGTCCATAGCCAATTGCCCATAAATCTTTATATAGAACAAAGACACTAAAAATCTGTGGAAATCACTGTAAAGGCGCGCTTTGAAGCCGGCAAGCAGCGCATAGAAAAATATGCTCCTGACCAATACATTGCGTATCTTCAGTTCAAGGAAGATAAAGATACCTTGCAGGTATTGCGCATAGTTTTATCCCGCTATTTAGGTGTGCCTCTTGCCCGCATCCAGTTTAAGTCCAGAAACGAGATGAAAGACCATATCTTTATAATTTCATAAGTTCTTTAAACCCTCTTCTCTGTATGTTGTGATGCCCTCACGACAAGATGCTCTTACTCTTCTTCAAGAATATGTGCAAAGTGAAAGCCTGCGCCTCCATTGCCTTGCCGTTGCCTGTGCGATGGAATCCTATGCCTTTTTTTTCAACGAAAACACTGACTTGTATTGGATCACAGGCCTCCTGCACGATTTCGATTATGAGCGTTTCCCGACACTGGAGCAGCACCCCTTTCAAGGTTCCAAGATTCTGCGTGAAAAAGGATACCCTGCTGAAATTATTGATGCAATCCTTGGCCACGGCGACCATACAGGCGTGCCACGCATCTCAAACCTGGCAAAAGCATTATTTGCCGTCGACGAACTTTCGGGATTGCTCGTAGCGCTTGCAAAAGTCCGCGCCGATCATTTCAGGACAATGTCCTCCGATTCCGTAGAAAAAGCGCTTAAAAAGAAAGGGTTCGCCGCAGCTGTCAACCGTGCTGACATCCAAAAAGGCATTCAGGAGCTGGGAGTTGACAGGAAAGAGCATTTTGAGCAGTGCATTGCCTCTTTGTCTGGGCATGCAGCAGAGTTGGGATTTTCATGAATGTCACAAAACCTTTCGGGTTTTAACCCCGCACTGAAGTGCGGGGCTTGTCGTGGTTTTGTGACTGCCGGGGACTTTGAGAATCACCTGATTCTCAACAGCGCTCAAGAACTGAAAGTTCTTGACG
>CAZKON010000041.1:0-5948 GCA_964554415.1 Candidatus Woesearchaeota archaeon
TTCGCCTCTGGAAGAAACATCAACTTCTGAATCAGAAGATGTAAAATCTGAATAAAGAGATTTCCTAAGCCTTCGCTACATCAAGATTCTGGCAATCGAATCTTGAGTGCCGTCAAGGTTTGGAAAACCTTGAGGTCCCCACAGCAAGCTGATGGGGTATTACGCTCGGCTTCGAGACGGAAATCTCTAATTTCAAACTGGCGCAGCAAGCTGAGGGGTATTACACCCAGTTTGAAATAAAGAAATTGCTTAAAATCCCTAAAAAGAATTTCTTTACCCTAACGATTCTTCATCTTCGTTTTGTGCTGAAGCATCGGCGCGCGCATAATCTGCGAAGGTTGGACCTTTATACTTGACTTTTCCGCTCTGGGCAGCATAAACTGTTCCGTAAAACTTTTCGCGCTCAAGTATTGAGAGACCGTTATCTTTTTCAGGTTTCTTGATGCTCTTGATTGTGTCTCTAGCTATATCAGTGACGTCTCGTCCTCTTGCCTTCTTGATATCAGTATATTCTTTCTCTTTGTCTTTTACCTGAGCTTCAATACCTGGCTTCGCATACTTTGTCGTCGTATCTGGCCGATGGTTGCGCGCAAAAGCTCGTGCAGCGAATGCTTTTGCCAGTTGCTGAACATCATCGCTGAAACCAGTAAGAAGCTCTTTTTCAGCTTCAGCATAACCTCTGACTGCGGCTCTTACTATTATATTTCTCTCGTGCTGATTCCTTGGTTCTTTAGTTTTGCTATAATGTTCTGAAAACTCTTCGTATCGCATATATTCATTATACTTTGCTACGATTTCATGATCTTTTTCAGCTATTCTGCTGCTGATCTCACGCGTAACAAGAAGTATTCCCAGAGTCTTATCATCTATCTTGTTATCAACAATATCCTCAAGATTTCCGTCCATTGCCTGCATAGCTTTCTCCTGCGCAATCTTTGTACCCATCTGAGTGCCTATCTGAATAATCTCATTTTGCTCTTCATCTGATAACTGTTCAAAATTAGCAGGGACTAAGTCCTTAGTTAAAGGGTTTGAACGTAAATGTTCTAAAGCATATTCTCTAAGCTTCTTAGAAGCTGCTTGAGGAGCAATGCCCCCTTTTGCTTCCTGAGCAAGAGTTGTTACATCCTCTCTTTCTTTCATTCCTTTAAGGAATGTCTTGTAGTGATTTGGCTTTTGTTCTTTAGACATACTTTCTTTAGAAATCAAGAGTATTTAAATCTTTTGGTTGTTGTATCTATAGGGTAGTAACAATAGAAACATTTAAATACTTAGACTCGCACGTATGTGCATGGAAACGTACTATCGTCGAGAGCAAGAAAACTCCTTAGTAGATATAGTTCACTATGTACGTGACACCATTCAGCAAGAAATATGGAATAAATCCGTAAAATTGAGAGAGTTCGCTGAAATCAGTCCAGATAGTTATCTATGGACAAGATTTCTTAACAAACAATTTACTGATGTTCCTGTAGGTTCTCTCATGCTTAGCGAAGCATTATTTCTTGCACAGGAAAGAGACTGGAATATAATTGGAAGAGCAGAGAAAGACGAGAGATATTTGCAGAGTACGCAGGCGAATCATAACCTAATATTACAGAAAAAAAGGAAAAGATTGCAAGAAATGAGAAGTATGTTTGAAAATACGCTTCGCCAAAAAGATACCAGATGGAAACAAGAGTATGACATATGGGAGCTGGATGTTTTTGTGCCAGTATTCAGACTTACGCGCGATGAAGAAGAAGCATATATCTCTTGGTTCAACGAGGTATATACTTTGCATAGCGGAAAAAAACAGACATCTCTCCGGGAAAATCTAGTTCTGGATCGTGCAAACACTAACGAACCATTGGAAATCAATCAGGTTTTGTTTTATAATCCGAGTCTGGACTTAGATATACGCCAGCGCATTAAAGTAAAAAGATTCTGGAGATAATCCAAGTGACTTTCACACTTTGCACAATTGTCAACTGGCACGCAAAATACGCTTAATTAATTCGTTTATCCATAAGCTTCAACTGCGCTCGTCGCATCGCGTAAAGAAGGAATGTCTTATTTTACATGTCGGGAATTGCGCATGCGCACGCTCCCTGCCTTCAGAAACCTTCGGTTTCTGACAGCCGTCAAGAATGCGAACTCAGAGCATTCTTGAGGTCAGTGGGTGGTTCTCTATATGGTTCTGGCCAATGTAGGTCTGTTCCCAAAAGGTGCGCTAAATACGATGCGTGAGAAAGTGATGCACTGTAAGCATACACCCCATGTCCTTCTAGCATCTCCAATTGACTTGGGGAGAGCTGTAAGCCTTGAGGCAAGAGGACGCTGACTTGTATATCTGCCCTTTCAGCCTGCTTATGTACGTACTTAAGAGCAGTTAATATTGCCGGAGAAAACATCTCTTGTTCGCGCGCGTCTGTTCTTTTACCTAAAAGGTGACGCGCCACTGAAGTCATGTCAAATTCAATATGCGCAACTCCTGCATCACAGAACTTCCCTATTAGTTGTACGGCCGCCGGAGTGTCTATGCTAATCCCAAACCTTACTCTATCTGGAATGTCCATAGTACGCGCCAATCCCTTAACATCTAAAAAATGATGTACATCTGTCACGTGAGGTACGAGAACAGTCATTGTTGCATGTTGCGGGGAGATTGACGCAAGACGTTTTACTGCCCCCAAGCTTTTGTATATATGCACTGCTCTGACGCTGCTCAGATTTCCGGGTAAAATAAGTGTGACAGGTGCAATTTGCACCAGAGTTGCCAGTGCATGGAATGTTTCATCCCTGCTCTCGCCTGAAGCTATTATATGATAAGTTACCGGAGTATTGCCCTGCATGAAACCAATATACCCTGTTCCGACTGTTGCAGGGTTTGCTGCAATTGGTATGGGAAATGACCCTGCGGCGGGTGGTGTTCTTTCTGGTTCTTGTGCTCCGCTTGAAAGTGCCGAGGTTATTGATTCCTTTACGTCTGGTATTATTTGTGCTGTTTCTATTGGAAGATTATAAGGCTTGCAGCTTAAAATATATAGTTCACCTCTTGTTAAGGCAAATGCTATGCGCTGCTTCTCTTCGAAAACTGCAGTAATCATCTCGCCTATCTTTGCAAGCTTTTGAGCATCTACTGCAGTCAGTAATTGCTGTTGTCTTCTGTTTTCAGTAAGCTGCACTATGATGTTTTTGCCAGAAGCATCACGCGTCATGGCATGCTCTTTTTTCCCAATATACACCTTATTTAGAATCATCATATCGTGCTCTTTTTTTACCTCATAACGGTCTGGTTCGACATCCCCTTTTGATAATAATACCCCCAGACCCCAGACTGCTTCAATAAGATAGCCTTCGCCTTTTTGCATAATGAAACCTGATATATCTGCATCAATCATTTTTTGAACTATGACGGAAGTCATCGGCAACTCTTCATGTCGGGGATCGACGGAAACCCCAGCTTTTAAGCTGGGGTCGCTCCCCGAGCATCCAAAAAACGAGCGCCTCTGCCAAACCCCACTCCGCCGAAGGCGGATTTGCCCGAAGGGCAAACCTTCAGGGTGGGGTGGCGCATCGTTTTTTTGATTTCCATACGCAGACAGGATGCGAAGTTGCTTTGGTGTGACAAGAGATTGATAACATGTCTTGACTGCTTTCAGTACATTCTCTATTCCTTTAACATTCATAATCCCAGGCAATATGCCTGACTTATCCTCATGAACTAATGAACTGCGCACTGCAACAAAAGGAGGTTCGTATGAATTCTTTAGGATTGTGAATGCGCTTGCCTTCGCGGCGCTAAGTTGAGTTTGGTCTGTATTAAGAATCTCATACGCTTCCTGCACTGCTTCTTCGAAGACATTGGAGAATTTACCTGCAGCAATGAGGCGCGATAGCTGTTCAGAAAGAAGCGAGAGCTCATCGTCGCTCATTTTTGCTACACGCAGCGCTGCATTCTGAACTTCCGATAAAATCTTGTTCTCTGCGAGGAATGCCCGGCAAGCCTTTGTCGTCAGGACAAATCCTGCAGGGACAGAGAATTTCTTTTGATAGAGAATACTGAGATGCCTGCCCTGAATGCCAATCATCGGCACCTCTGATATCTTAGATTCAGAGAACCATTTGATTACATTCTCACCCTCTTCTTCCGGCATGTTCTCTATACAACAAAGGAGTTAATAAATCTAACTTCTTACATTAAATTTAAGAAAGTCTCTCAAACAACACTCGTGCCGCGCAAGGAAGTTTGGCTTTAATATCTATAAGTGCTGCACGGGCAATGCGTGCTGATTTATCATTTGCGCATGCGATGAAGAAAATGTCCTGCCCAGGAATCACACGGGCAGCTCTGCCAACTACAACACCATAAGAATGGCTCATACCTGTTGAAAGCCTATCTGCGCCTGCGCCTGCACTTAATTTGTTCTCCCTGAGCAAGTGATGAGGGTAAACTTTAATAGCCATATAGTATTGTCCTAACGCCTGCTCATCCATAATTTTTGTCATATACATACGGCATGCTTCAAGCGCATTGTCACGAACATTTACTTTTTCCAGTGCTTGCAAGCGAACGATGAATGTATGCTTGCCAGCACGATAATCCTGCATTGTCCCCTGATGGAACTTGACAATCTTGCTTGGCGGGACTGTCTTGATATATGACTTGCTCTTGTTTCTGGAGATTCTAGTAAACGGCCTCCCGCGTTTCTTGGAATAAGCCATTGCTTTTCGGAGGGCCATTATTTCTTGCTCCCTTTCTTCTCAGAGCTCTTTGGAGTACTTATACTCTCGCTAATTTCTACTTCATTTGTGATTGCCTGTCCTGGCAGTCCGCTCTCGAAAATAGCGCGAACCAATCCATTGTTTCCATGCGCTGCGCTGATTTTCCCTGTGATAATCTTTCCAGACTCACTCTTCCAGCTTACCTGTTTACCAACCATTTTCTGCGCCTCATCTCTATTCGAAGTGCCAACATCTAAAAGATAGTGCTTCTCATGAATTCTATGCCTCCCGCGGCGGAATTGTACTATAATACCATTCATCATACTGCTAGAAAAATGGGGTTTTTAAATCTGATGTCTTTGGGCAGTGTTAAGTTTCCGAGTGATTAATTAGCTGTTAAGTGTCGGGTGGTGGGTTATTTTCCGCTTAAATTTGTGTCTTGTTTATAATTCTTAATCCATCTCTTATAAATTTCATTATCTTCATTCCAATCAAAATGTATAGCCCATTCTACATTTTGATTATCTTTTACTGCTTCTTTTGTTCCATGAGCTTGTGAGGCACAAAGTTCTACTTCTTTATTCATTTCTGATTTTGATAACTGAAAGTGTATAAGTTCATAATCATTTATAGCGTCTATTACAAAAAAGTGATAACCTGATAAACTTTGCCATAATCTTATTTGAACAAAATTAGCACTTTTATTGCTGGTCGTTATTGTTGTAACTTTCACTTCAAAATACTGCCCCAAACTATTTTTAACATCTCCTTTATTCAATTTAGATGGTATTTTAGTCCATCCTAATTTTTTAAAGATATAATCTTGTATTCTCCCTCCAGATGACTGAGTAGTTAAAATTCTCATTTTCTTCATAAAGTTTTTCCAATCATCATTAAAACCATACTCATTATCCTTTTGAGCTTCTTCTCGTATTGTATCAAGAATACTTATTGCCTTATCTATCTTTTCTTTACTAACCATTAAATACAAGAGAAATTCTGTTTTTTATAATTTTCTATCTGTCTCTTTTATTCTCTCTTTAGACATTTTGCAATATTCAGGGTTAAGTTCTATTCCAATATAATCTCTCTTTGTTTGAATACACGCTATAGCAGTAGTTCCAGAACCAATACAATTATCTAAAACTAAGTCTCCTTCATTTGTGTATGTCTTTATTAAATACTCAAATAGCGGAACTGGCTTTTGTGTTGGATGTCCTCCCTTAATTCTTGGATTTGGA
>CAZKON010000042.1:0-5676 GCA_964554415.1 Candidatus Woesearchaeota archaeon
AAGATTCAATTGCCAGAATCTTGATGTAGCGAAGGCTTAGGAAATCTCTTTATCTAATATCCAAGAAGAGAATTTTTGTTTCCACTTATTCCACCCATCCGGAAATTCGTCTCTTTCATCTTGAGTGATTTTAGTTTTAACAATTTTTACCCCTTCTCCTGGCTCTATATTAACAATATATGAATGTAAATGAGTAATCTCATTTCTTCTTAATTCATCTTTCCATTCTTTTACCCTATATTGTTTGAAAGAAGCGATAAATTCTTCAAGAGGCAATGGTTCAGAATACATATTTATCATTGTTACTTTTCTATTTTTAAGATTCTGCTTTAGAATTTCTTCCAAAATTGTTGTCTTTTGACTTCCAAATGTTAAAGAGTACAGTTGCATTCTTCCTCTTGGTTTTAGGTAAGTTTCTGCCTGTTCTATGATTTTTCTCACAAGATAAAGCCCGTCAGCTTCTCCATTGCTGTGTAGTGCGGCTCGAAGATTATTGGGGATTGGAACAAATGGCGGATGAGTTACAATATAGTCAAACAATCTTTCCTTGACAGGCTCAAATGTATCCCCTTGCTTAAACTCAATGTTTTTTATAGTATTTCTTGCGGCATTTCTTCTTGCAAATTCTAATGCTCTCTGGCTAATATCTGTGGCTATGACTATTGAAGCTTTATCAGAAATATAGATTCCCAAAACTCCTGAACCTGTGCAAAGGTCTAAAGCAACATCGCCTTCTCTGACAAGTAAGTGATTAACTAAATAATGAACCCCACTTCCTGGATAAATTGGAAGAACATTATCCTCTCTTTTGTTGTCCTTTCTGTCTGTTTCAATATGTTTACCTTTGTAACTGAATAGTTCTGTTCCTTTATTTGTTAATTTTACTCTAATTTCTTGTCTTGGAAAGATTTTCATGAAGTGCTGAACTTATTGTTAATCAATTTTCTGCAGGACATTCTCTTCTCTATTCATCAATAAACCCATCATTCTCGTATGGGGACATTGAGGACCACAAATCGTGCAAGGCTTATGCGAATTGCCTAATCGTTCAGCCACATCTTTTAACGCAGGTGACTTAGTTACTGAAATATTATACTGATCCTGCCAGAGATTTGAGCCTCTTGCATTTGCCATCTTTTTTTGCCTTTCAGGAAACTCCTTATTAGAGTCTAATTCAATGCACCGCGTTGTGTGCCCTGCATGCACTGCCGATAATATAGCTTCGGAGCCACGCTTGCAATCTTCGAGTTTTGGATTATGAATATGTTCTGCAGGAGTTATGTAACATTGAAAAGCGCTTCCTGCTCTTGACGCTTCAACAGTACCATATGCATGAGTCAAATGATCCCATCCAGGCAGAACATCATCAACGATAGGACCCATATAATACACGGGGGCGTTATCTACAAAAGAACGTAAAAAAGTTACATGTTTGTTGATTTTATGCAGAGCTGTATGGCCTGGACCCTCAACGATTCTTTGTACATCTCTTCTCCGTAGCTCATCGGCAATCGAACTGAACTCTTCCAATTCAATTACTTCTATTTCATCAAGCGTATGACAAATAGAGCCTGGCCTAAAACCATCTCCGAGAGAAACAACTACATCGTACGATTTTGCTATTTCCGCTATTTTGTCTATCGCTTGTACATAAGGATTTTCACTTTTTGAATGATGCAACATCCATTCAGTTATCATTGCTCCGCCTCTGCTCACTATAGGCATAGAGCCCCTCTTCTTTCCGTGTCTTAAAAAAACATCAATAGCTTTTCTCGTTATCCCGGGTCGTATAGTAATATAGGAACATTCTGCTTTTGCATGATACTCAAAACCCTCTACAAAATCATCAACAGTCATTTCTTTAATACTTTTACCACGTTCACGGGCAGTGATAAGCGTGATGTATTGGTCAACTTTTCCCTGAGGTATTCTAGTTTCAGCAATTATGTTGGAGAACATAGACCATAACTTACTAGAGCCAAGATTGTAACTATTGCTCAAATCCATTGAGGTGGAAATGCCCATCTCTTCAAACAATTTCACTTTTGCGAGTTCGTCTTCTAATCCGGATGTTGTTGAGCCATTTTTGTCGGCGATTCCATAATTTCCATTCGTTCTCGGTCCAATGCCATTTTTCAAAATAACCGGCTCTACATTTTGGTGATTATTGTTGGCTAAAATAACTGCCTTACCATTCAATAAATCACTTGCCAATAATCTGGCTCGCTCTTCAAAAGAGAGACCATAACCATATTCAAATGTCTCATCGAGAACGCCCCTATGAGAATGCAATGCACTTTCTATTTTTTTAGGCACATTGCCGCCCTGTTTGAGATATCTTCTGGCTTCAGAGATTAAGTCTGCCATCTAAAGAAAAGTCCTCTGCTTTTGTTCTTGTATCGCAATACTTATTGTTGTCATACCCTTCTCGCAAATAACACCTTTATCTATTTTTGTTGTTTTTATAAAAACAACATATTTATAAACGCTTGCGACTTCCATCCTAAATGGCAGAAGAGCTTAAAATGCTGGGGCTCACCTCGCAGGAGATAGCGGTGTACGAAGCACTTGTTAAGCAAGGGCGCTCTCTTGCGAGTGAAATAGCATCAACCACAAAGCTCAATCGCTCTTTTGTATATCATTGTTTGCAGGTGTTGGAAGAGAAAGGACTTGTAACGACAGTTGTTCTCAATAAGAAACAGCGCTACACTGCCGCAAGTCCTTCACAGCTTCTCGGTTTGTTTAAAGAAAATGAAATAAAGCTCAAAGAATATGTTACAACACTAACGAAGAAAGAAGCAGTTCAACGTATTGATAAGCCGGATGTTCGGGTCTTTTACGGAAAAGAAGGCATGAAAACTGCTATTGAAGAAGAATTGAGCGCAAAAGAGCTGTTAATTATAGGTTCAACATCTGACTTTCAAAAGAATCTTCCGTTTTATAGACCAGGATTCCACCTTCGGAGAATCGAGAAATCTATCCCTATGAAAGTCCTGTTTTATGAAGAAGATGTGCTCTACAGTAGAGAAACAGCAAAAATGAAGTTCTCTGAAGTGCGTTTGATACCCAACCATCTTAAAATGCCGATGACGTTCGTTCTTTTCAACGATATCACTCTTTTTGCCTTCTGGGCTCCTGTCCCTCACACGATTCGGATTAAAAACAAAGAAACAACAGAGAGATTTAAAGAATATTTCAAAATGCTCTGGTCAATCAGCAAACCGCTATCTTCTTAAATCCCTCTAACCTACGACTCATATGATCAAGAAAATCTCCGAAAACATCTGGCAGATAGAGAAAGAAGACAAAATGCATGTTCCTGGAAAGCTCTTTGCATCAGATGTTTTGATGGAAAACATTAAAAAAGACAGCAAGACCATTGAACAGGTAAAGAATGTCGCACAACTGCGGGGTATTGTCGGAGAATCTATTGCAATGCCCGACGCGCATCAGGGCTACGGTTTTTGCATCGGCGGCGTCGCCGCCTTCAATATAGAAAATGGAATTATCTCGCCTGGCGGCGTCGGATACGATATCAATTGTGGCGTCCGTCTTCTGATAACTTCTCTACAAAAGGAAGAATTTCTTGTTAAGCGTAAAGAAGTAGTTACTCAAATAGCACGAGATGTCCCTTCGGGTGTCGGCAAAGAAAGTGAATTCTCTTTTGATGACAAAGAACTCGTACAAGTCCTAGAGAAAGGCGTTGCCTGGGCAGTCGAAAAGGGATATGCAACTAAAGAAGATCAGCAAAAAATCGAGGACTCTGGCTGCATTGCAGGCGCAGACGCAAGTAAAGTCTCTCCGCGCGCAAAAGCGCGCGGGCGTTCACAGCTTGGCTCTCTCGGCTCGGGAAATCACTTTCTTGAAATACAGGAAGTCGAGACGATTTTCGATAAAGAAACAGCAAAATCTTTTAGTCTCGAGCTGGGACAAATCGTTGTTATGATTCACTCAGGCAGTCGTGGTCTCGGACATCAGACAGCTTCCGATTACATCATGAAAATGGAGAAGCAATATGGCTTCAAAAACCTCCCCGATAGGGAATTAATCTGTGCCCCCATACAATCTGCTCTTGGCAGAGAATACTGCGCAGCTATGGCCGCAGCAGCCAACTTCGCTTTTGTCAATCGCCAGCTCATGGTTTATCAGGTACGCAAAAGTTTCTCTAAATTTTTTCCTAAATCAGAATTGAAAACAGTGTATGACATCGCACATAACATCGCAAAGTTTGAAGAGCATCAAGTTGAGGGCAAGACCTGTACACTCTGCGTGCATCGTAAAGGCGCTACGCGTTCTTTCGGACCGGGAAGAAAAGAAATCCCTGCAATCTATCGTTCAATTGGCGGCCCCATCTTTATTCCTGGCAGCATGGGCACTTTTTCCTATATTCTTGTTGGAACAAAAAAAGCAGAAGAGCTTTCCTTTGGCAGCACAGCTCACGGTGCAGGTCGAGTTCTTTCCCGTTCTTATGCAATAAAGAATTTCACTTCTGAACAAATAGAGAAAGAACTTGCAGCGCAAAACATC
This sequence comes from Candidatus Woesearchaeota archaeon, assembly GCA_964554415.1. Classification (GTDB taxonomy): domain Archaea; phylum Nanobdellota; class Nanobdellia; order Pacearchaeales; family GW2011-AR1; genus JAGVXD01. The sequence goes on from CAZKON010000042.1 coordinate 4,528, forward strand.
GTAATTAAAGCTGGCAGCAGAAAAGGTATAGTCGAAGAAGCGCCTGAAGCCTACAAGGATGTCAATGAAGTTGTCAGAGTTTCCGACGAGCTCGGTATTGGAAAAATGGTCGCGCGTTTAAAACCGCTGGCGGTTGTGAAGGGATAAACGCACAAGAAAAATTGCAGCGTTACTTCTCTTGACGGACAGCTCTTATTTAGAACAGATGAAAGCCACATTATGGAGAATTCTGATGATTACATCACAAAGAATCAGAATTCTCCAGACAGAGGATTCTGAAACAATAATGCTTCAATCAACAGAATCCTCTGTACATGGTATGTTGGTTTTTTTTACCTAAAAACACTTCTTTTTCTTTAAATAATTCACAAGTTCAGAACTAACAAAAGGCTTCTTATCAATGATTCTATAGCGATAAGGAAGCTGCACAGATTCAATGTCATTTATTTCAATTTCTATTGTGTCCTGAAATTGCAGCTTTTCAAGTTTTCTGCCTTTAACAATCTCCGAAACAACAAGAACAGCATTATCTGTGCTCATCTGCTCTGTGCCAATGTTCCTAACTTGTGCATATGGAATAAAACGCGTAAGTTCTGTCTTAGTGCGCTGTTTAGGGGGATAATCGCCAAGAATGCCCCCAAAGATGAAATATCTAAAGAGTTTAGCTTCAAAAACATCAAGAGTCTTATGAGCCGCAGGATCCAAGACACAAACATTGTTCAGCTTCATTTCCCTAATTGACTGCGAGAAAACTTGGCCATATAGCATAAGTATTTTTTTGTTTTTATCTGTCTTTAAGTTGGTGAACCAAAGATTATTTTTTCCAACAGTTCGCGAGATATTTTTGTATTCAATCAAACACCATTCAAAAATCTCAGGTTCAATATGTTCTATAATAAAAATTGTTCGCATAGACGATAAACAAAGATAAGGTTAATAAACCATTTGCTCATTTTGTTGGTATGCCCAGATAGGACAATGGTACTCCGCCGCACTCGAAATGCGGTTTCCTTCGGGATTTCCCGGTTCGATTCCGGGTCTGGGCGTTTCGAAAAGATTGTACGCCCGATAAGCGCTCTTTAATAGCTGAGCGCTATTGGGAACATGGTGAGTATACATAACTACGAACAACGATTTAAGAGAACGCTG
>CAZKON010000043.1:0-4787 GCA_964554415.1 Candidatus Woesearchaeota archaeon
TATAGCGAGCCAGCCTCAAGAATTGGCGAGCGGTGACTGGTGGTTGTTGACAAGGGCACAGTTATTACAAATTATCCGGATTTACTACGAGTTTCAATACCCACACATAGGGCTTTAGAGGGGTGCAATTGGGGTCGTACGGTATTGAGCAGTGATAAAAAAGGCATTTCTAAGGTTTTTGATAGATAGCTTGCCTCTTTGTCTCATTTTGGGGTTCAAAGATTAGGTTTTCTCCAGCGCAATCGCATTCGGCACTTTGGAAAGAAGCATATCTGCTGTTATAAGGGGCGCGCCATGCAATTGCGCGACTGCTGCGTAGAGCGCATCGTAGATGGGAAGACTATGCTTAAGAGAGAAATCTATGGTCTTATGAAGCAGCGATTCATCCAGAAGGATTTGTGTAAGCTGCATATCAAAAAGATCAGTAGCAGCTTTCTTCAGCTCTTCTTCACTTTTCTTTTTGTAACGTAATGCATTTTCTATTTCCAAGAGTGCTGCTTCAGGAATAACAATTTCTATCTCTCCGGCAATGTGCTTCTCTCGCAATGCAATCGCCTGCTCACGCCGCTCTTCGTCGGCAAACCACTTCACCATAACAGAAGCGTCTAAAACCTTCTTTTGTCTCTCCATGCTCTGATTATCTCTGTCCCAGTTTTTCCTCCGCTAAAAACGCCGGATTTTCGTATTCTGTCCATATCGCGTGCAGCTCTACGCGCCCGCTCTTTATCAAAAGGTTGTTTGATTTGCTGCTCTGCAGTTTGTATGTGCCTACGCACCGCTTCACGGATAATTGCGCTCCATTTAATGTATTCCAGTCGCTTCATTTTCGCGTACATTTCCTGAGGAACGCGCACAGAAATCGTTGTGTCTGTCATTGTAGTATTTGCAATACTTGTATATATTTAAAGGTTTCGGCTGGAAGAGGAAATTGCTCATGAATGCCCATGTTCCAGCTGCAAGGTAAGAGTTTTTATCTTCAGTGGAGTGAGTGTTGCAATATATCTCCTATCTTTTCCACACTGACCAAAATGATGAAAGCTGCGACGGACAATACCTTCTCGCACCCTTTCCCTGTTGCGCCCTAGTTTTAAGTCGTAAGATGCTTCAACAACTCTTCCGGTTATTAAATAATGATCGCTTCCTCGCGGAAGGTGAATGTCAATAACTTCACATTCAAGATGCGCAAGGCATTCTTGTATCAAAGGGGGATAAACAGCATGACGATGAGGTAACACAAAAGGATTCACTTTCGTTAATTTTGCTTTTTCTATCTTATCTTCCGTATGGCTTCGTTGATAGGGATAGGCAACAATGTCGAGCTTGTTAAGAAGATCTCTGCCTGGAGTATTCACAATAAATAATCCATTTTGTCTTATATTAAGATACGTATTCATTTTTCCTTTAATCGGTTTATGCCCTGCAGGCGTATGCTGATGCACAAAAGCTGAAAAGGTTACATAAGGCGGCTCATAGCTGGTATCAAGACAAGTTGCAAAAGGAGCGATGTTCGTCGTATATTTACCATGAACACAACCTATTGTTGTAATAAACTGAATAGGATGAGTAACTAACAAATGCTTTGCCCAGTTTGGATCGACGACACGCTTATTTATTGCTTTAGCATACAGAAGATTTTTCATATTCTCCCCTATATGTGAAACCAAGACGGCGATATCTTCCAGTCTTTTGTGCAGTAGGATTAAGCGCATTGATGCGATACACTGTTGTTATAATGTTTTCATAAGAAGCATGACAAAGAGTTGTAATCCAGAGTTTGCTTGTCTCTAAAACGTCCCAGGTATCTTCTTGAAATAGAAAAGGATAATGCTGACAAATTTCAGCTCCGAACGGCGAACCGGGAGTGACATTGAGGATAGAGCAATGGAGTTGTGTGAGACGCGGGTTTTTGACAAGTTCTTGTGCAAAACTCTCTGTTTCAGCGAGCGTTTCATCGGTTTCTCCTGCTGAGCCGACAATAAGGCTACCCGAAATATTGATGCCGTGCTGCGCAAGTCTTTCTGCTGCTTCATAATTCGCTTTTACAGTATACCCTTGTCGCATGGATTGAAGCATCTTATTACTGCCTGAATCAAAACCCACATAAGCATATCGTACATTCAAATCGCGCAGCATATCAACCATAGTTTCGTCTATTTCCTTGCTGCGCGCATAGCATGAAAACTGAAAATCATTAAGCTCAGACGGGCGCGCATCAAGCAACGCCTTAACTCGTTCAGGATTTCCTGTCAGACAATCGCCGTAGTCTTTCATGGAACAAACGCCAAGTTCACGACGCGCATTTCTCACATCGCGCCAAAACCTTCCAGGAGGAACGTAGTTGTTACGTGGATAAGGGATGTCACAGAATTTGCATCCGCCTGAGCGCGAGCGCCAAGTACAACCAACATGCGTAAACCCTTGTACGAATCGTTCAGAAATATCGGGAAATTCTTTCTTATGTTCTGCCCAATAAGATTGAAGAGGAAGAAGAGAGAAATCAAGCTCATCAAAACGTGGGGGATCTGTTGGAAGTACAAGAGTATTCTGTTTTATTTCTCCTTGTTTATCGCGCCAGAGCAGATTATGAATATCAGAAAAATCACAACTCCTCTGTGCATGCCGAGAAACATATTCAAGAAATGCTGCTTCGCCATCATGCACGACGACAGCATCAACAAAAGATCTATTTTTTAGAATTTGCTTTTGGATTGCGGTTGCATGGGGTCCTCCAAGTACGATGCTCGCGCCTTTTTCTTTGCTGAGTTTTGCTAATCTGAGGCAGTTTTGGTAATTGTTCGTGTTTGCACTTAAGCCAAGGACATCAAAATCGTGTGAAGCAAGCTTCTGCTCAAGTTCGTTCATCGTGGAAAGTTCGCCATCGAAAAGAGTAACACTCCATGAAGGGAAGAAGTCTTTTACATGCGAGCCTACGGCTAAGATTCCTCCAGGATAATAAATCCCGCGCGTTGCGCTTTCGCCCCATCCCTCGTTGGAAGGGCAAACCAATACAATGCTTTTTTCTCGCATCATAAAATTTTGCCATTCCACAACTTTTAAATACTTGCTGTCAATTATTTACGACATGGAAAAGGCACTTGTCGAGGGATTGGAGAAATTAGGGCTGGCAGAAAAAGAGGCAAAAGTGTATCTGGCGTGCCTGGAATTGGGAGCGAGCGGAGCGAGTGAGATTGCTTTGCAGAGCGATTTGCCACGAACGCTGATTTATGATATTCTTGAACGGCTAATTGACATTGGTATTATATCATACGCTGTGCGCGGAAAAAACAAGGCATTTAGCGCGGCTGAGCCACGCGAGCTCATACGTATTGCACAGGAAAAGGAACAAGCCGTGCAGGAAATATTGCCGGCACTTACGCGATTGCAGAAATATGAAGGTGCGAAGGGAGTGAAAGTAGAAGTTTACGAGGGCATTGAAGGCATGAAGACTGTGATGAACGCAATATTAAGAAGTGGAGTGAGAGAGTTTGTTGCGTATGGAAGCTCAAAATCATCTATCCCCATTATGCCTGCTTTTATCGAAGAGTGGCATGTGCGGCGAGCCAAGCAGAAAGTGTTTTTCCGAGCCTTGTACAATGATTCTCCGGAAGCACATGCACGTGTTCAAGAGTTTAAGCATACGTTTGCACACGCAGCATTTCGGTTCATGCCTGTCCATATCAACTCACCAACTGCGACACTCATTTACGGGGATTTTGTGGTTTTGCAGACCTGGACAAAAGAACCTTTTTCAGTAGTCATCGAAAGCAAAGCAATGGCAGCCAATCAAAAAAGGTATTTTGAGGAATTGTGGAAACTGGCGAAACCAGTGAGAAAACAATGAAAAGCATTCAAGTTTAAATTAGCGGCAATATCTATCATTATAATGAGGGATCATCCTTTTGATAATGGCTTCGTAGCAGATATCTTTTTATACTCCCCAACACTCTTCTAAAGTATGGCAGAGAATAAAATAAGCATGCCGGGCGCGTTTGGTGGGTTGGTAAGATTTGATGAAGAATATAAAAGCAGATTTATGCTTAGTCCTGCTCAGGTATTGGCTTTTATCGTTGTAATTGTTGTTTTTGTTGTTGTAATGAAAGTTATGTGGCCCGCAGCTTGATTCTTTAGCTATAGAGTTTTTTTGTAATTTAAAGAAGAATTCATGCAAACAACAGAATCATCCATATCAGGACTGCGAGCAAAGGAGCTATCTTGAGCGGTTCCATTACAAATAGTGCAAAGCTATTTATAGCATCTTTTTCTCGTATCAGTATGTTTGGCGGAATCAATCCTGTGCAGATGAAAGCAATGATGAAACAGATGGGCATTAAGCAGGAAGAAGTAGATGCACAACGCGTCATCATTGAGAGTATAGATAAAAAAATTATCATTGAACCCGTCAATGTTCAAAAAATAATGATGCAAGGTCAGGAAAACTGGCAAATCACAGGAGAAGCAAGAGAAGAGGCAAAAGAAGCAGGCATCGCAGAAGAAGACATTGCCATGGTCGCGGAGAAAGCTTCCGTATCAAAAGAGAAAGCGAAAGCTGCTCTTGAAGATGCTAACGGTGATATCGCAGAAGCGATTCTACATCTTCACGAGTAATTCTAAGATTTGTGTTTAAGTTTGGGCGTCATTGATAGTATTTCAAATCTTACAGTTATAGAGAATCTGGTTATTTGTATCACTCTTTGTACCAGATTCTCTATCTGGATAATTCGGAAAACTGTTAATACAATCAAGCGAATTGATGATATGAGAATTCTTAAGAAATAGCCGCCTATCGG
>CAZKON010000044.1:0-3597 GCA_964554415.1 Candidatus Woesearchaeota archaeon
AGTCAGGAATCAGTGATTCCTGATGATTGCGCAATCCCTGCAATTCTCTGTGCTCGGGGAGCAACTCCACCTTAAAACGTCAGAAACTTTCAGTTTCTGAGCGCCGTCAAAAACCAAAGGTTTTTGAGGGGTGGAGTTTTCTGGAGGCTCCCCGACATAATTATATCCATTTCCCCTTAATGTTCTTAATGTATCTTGATACATTCTTTTTTGACAATCTAATACTTTTATTGCTAAATCTTTACTAATCTTTCCATTAAGATAATCTTTAAGAGATGGCACTGAGATTTATTTCGTATAATGTGCGTTTGTTCATCTGTTGGCGCTCTGCAACCGCGCGTGGGTTGAACCTCTACGTGAGAGCGTAAAACAGAGCGTTTTTGAGATAATGATAGCGGTAGCTCTCGAAGATACGCCGATTTCTCGGCGTATCAAGAGGAAAATTTGTATTGGCAAAGGAGAAATTTACTTTTGCCACTTAAAAGGCAATTTGGAATGACAATATAGCCTCATTAGTTATGTGGGATGTAGCCGCCTGAGTAATATAGTTTATATACGAAAAATTACTCTTCCTGTTTCGGCTTTTCTGTGAAACGTTGCTTCAGATTTCAATAATCATTCCTTCTCGGCCGACGTTCAAAACACGTGTTTTACCTATTTTTTGCTCGAAACCAGAAGCTTCATGAATATGGCCGTGAATAAGAATATCTGGTTTGAATTCTTTTATTGCTTTTCTTATTGAGGTGCTGCCCGGAATTCCAGACCATTCTGAAATGCTTCCTTCTGGATGCATATGGGTCACCATTATTTTCTTTTCTACGTTTTTAATTGAGTGATGCGCTTTTTTGAGAGTGTCAAGAATTTCATTTTCTGTAATTGCGCCTGGGAAAAAAGGTAGATTTGTTGCACCGCCTGCTCCAAAGAATCCTATACCTTCATATATTGCCGCATACCCGTGCAGGTTTTTTATGCGGTATTGCGCGGCAATAACATCAATATCTGCAAATGCGTCATGGTTGCCTGGAATAATCAATACATGTTTCTTGCGCTCTTTAAAAGGCTTGATGATATCTTTCGTCTCAATGTGACCTGTAATGTCGCCACAGAGAACTACTAAATCAACATTTTCCTTATTAGCTCGTTCTGCGAGTTTCTTTACTAATTTGGAGTCACCTTCTATGTCTGAAACTGCTAAAATCTTGAATTTTTTTGTCATAAGTATAAGAGAATATAATGACTTTTAAGCTTTTAGTTGTGTCAGAAACCAATGGTTTCTGAGCGCATCCACGAGTTAACGCAGCGACTCAGCTGCGAGGAAGTCCGCAGCTCTTTAGCCGAGGAACTCCGCAGCAAGAGAGGAATGAGATGGTATAATGGATTAAGGTCGTATATAGTTTATATACGAAGAATTCACGGAATTCTTAGTGTCTTGAACACTGCCAGGGATTTTTTTTCCGTCAAAGTTTTTATCTTCTTTATTCTTTTAAGAACATTTAGGACACACCACTTGTTTTAGTTGATGGTTTGTGACATACTGTTACTCTTATTCCAGAGAAAAAGAGCGTTGAACAATTTGGGGACGACAGCGATTGATTTGCTACTGCTATAGATAACAAAATTGGGGAAAAGTTTAAAAGCAATATATTGGTTCAGATATATAGGTTAGAACAGATATATCAACATGGATAACGAACAAAAAGACACATTTGACATTTTCTTCAGAAGAAAACCTGCATTGATGCTTGTAGCTCTGAAACGCATGACGCGCGCGAGATATGGGAGCATTTTGGCAAAAGAAGTTGATTGCACTTACAGTCACGCTGTCAAGATCCTGCAAACTCTTGAAAGGCTTGGATTGGTTCTTTTTGAGAAGAAAGGACGAACAAAACTGATTAAACTTACTAAGAAAGGTCAAGAGATTGCAGAGAACATTGAGAATATTAAAAGATTGCTAAGTTAAAATTTAAGTCCGATTCGCTCTTGCTGCGGGCATCCTCGTCTACGACTGCGGTGCTCCTCGCTGCGGCAAGCAGACTGGCCCCGACGGGATTTGAACCCGCGACACCTGGATTTCTGCAACTTTCTTTAGTTTTAAGAGTCCAGTACTCTGACCGGGCTGAGCTACGGAGCCATAACTAAGCAAACGAGGGCGAATTTATAAAGATTTAGGAAAAGGGCGTTTCTGTAGGCTCATGGCTGTAGGGATGTGTAAAAAATTCCCGCACTGAATGTTCTCCTTGAAAATCTAATTGTTTGCGGGGAGTTCTGGGTGTGCTTCCTATCAGAATGTGAAACATCAGGTAATCTACAGTATTATTATATTCTTTTTGAAGCATTTTTGCAAATTTTATTCTTGCATTGGTAAACTTGTAATCCTGATTTTCATCGTTGCGCGAGAGCTCTTCAAATTGCCTGCGCGCAAAGTCCACTTCAGACTGCTCTTGAGCGTTCAATAGACGTGTTTCGAGTGTCCTGTAGTTCATTTCGATGTCTATTATCATTCTTTTGCACGAGCAATAGCATATTTAAACCTTTCTTGTCTGTCATTTAATAGTTACATAACTATCGGTACTTGCGCCAAGTATGTCTGCATTTTGTGCATTTGTAGAATTTTGTTTCAGACTCATCTGAGGCGCGGGTTTGTGTTGTCCAGAAATATGCTCTTTTATTCTTACATTCTGGGCAGCTCATATCTACGATAGGATAAGTGTTGTTTTCTTCTTCGTTGATAACTGCAACTGCTGTGTGCTTTTCTATTTTTTCAGAGGCTTCCAGCTTTAGTTTTCTCTGCGATTTAGTACCACAGGCAGCACATACTGCTCTCCCTTCATGTACTATGACCAAGCCTCCACATTTTTGACAAAATTCCATTATATAAATCAAGGATGTAAGAGTATTTTAATATTCCGGTTTTATAGTCAAGGACTTTAAAAATTGAGCAGGTTGTCCTCGACTATCAAGGGAAAGATATACAATATTGCTCAATTATTTATGTCTTTCACTATATTTGTCCTGTGAACCTACGAGTTAGCGCAGCGACTCCGCAGCGAGGAAGTCCGCAGCTCTTTAGCAGAGGAACTCCGCATCAAGAGAGGAATAAGAAAGTATAATGGATTAAGGTCGTATATATTTTACCTACAAATATTTAGTTACAGAATCCTCGGCTGTCTGGTTCTTTGAGTGTTTCGAATAATATCAGCTTAATCCATCCGAGATAAGGTATGCGGACCACTGCCTTGCCCATAAGCGCACCGTCTGGGATTGCCTGCTCAAGAAAAAGCTGGTCAGCGTTGTTATCACCTTTCGTTGATAGTGGCTGTTCGGCAATTATGCGGTGGATTACCGGGTATTTGGTTTTTGCTTTAAATATGATAATATCCCCGCGTCGTATTTCGCTCTTACCCCAGACTATAACTATGTCTCCTTTATTGAGACCATTCTTAAGGGGGAACTCCTTAAAATCTGTAAGTGTAATATTTCTTGACTCATACCATCCTTGATTTCTCTCCCACCATCCCTGAAATGACGTGGCATGATACATTGAGCAGGATTCTACTACAACAAGAGGGAGGGGCGCACTCGTAATCATAGCAAGTG